>NZ_QNRX01000017.1 GCF_003317055.1 Alkalibaculum bacchi | reverse complement strand
TAATCATAATATATGATTTTTTATAAATTAAGTTTTTATAAATTAAGGAGGAAGTAATATGTCAAAATTACAAGATGTAAAATTGAATGTAGAAAAAGGTAAAACAAAATTAGTAGCAGGTTTAGTACAAGAAGCTTTAGATGAAGGTAATGCACCAAAAGATATCCTTCAAGCTATGGTTGAATCTATGGGTGTCGTAGGAGACAAATTCTCAAGTGGAGAAATATTTGTACCAGAGATGTTAATCGCAGCAAAAGCAATGGCAAAAGGTGTAGATGTACTTAGACCACTCCTTGCTGGAGAAGGAACTGTTTCTTTAGGAACTTGTATAATCGGAACAGTAGCAGGAGACTTACACGATATCGGTAAAAACTTAGTATCTATGATGATTGAAAGTGCTGGATTTGATGTTGTTGACATTGGAGTTGACGTACCAGCTCAAAAATTTGTAGATGCAATAAAAGAAAATGAAAATGTAAAAGTAGTGGCTTGCTCTGCACTATTAACAACTACAATGCCAGCATTAAAAGAAGCTGTTGCAACAATTAAAGGCAGTGGCTTAGAAGGATTTAAAGTAATCGTTGGTGGAGCACCTATTACTGCAGAATTTGCTGCTGAAATCGGCGCTGATGGATTCGCTCCAGATGCAGGTAGTGCAGCTGTTAAAGCAAAAGAATTAGCACAAGCTTAATTTTTAGGATAGAAAGAATTAGGAGAAGATTCTTCTCCTAATTGAAAAACTTAGGAGGCTGCATAATGTTAACAAAAAGACAAAATTTAGTTGAAGTTATGAAGGGTGGAAACCCTGATAGATTCGTAAAACAATACGAGTGTTTCAATATGATTATGAATACTCCTATTACTCGTAAAAAACCACCGATAGGTGGAGAAATTGTTAACGAGTGGGGTGTTACAACAAGATGGCCAGAAGGTCAAATTGGTGCATTTCCAGTACATGATGAAGAACATACTGTTGTAAAGGATATCACTAAGTGGAGAGATGTAGTAAAAGCTCCTAATATTAAATTCCCTGCAGAAGCTTGGGCTGCTGCGAAAGCTTCTGCAGCAGCTGTTGATAGAACTGAACAATACTGTACAGTTTTTGTTGCTCCCGGTCTTTTCGAACACGTACATTACTTAATGAGCATGGAAGAAGCTTTAATGGCATTCTATGAAGAGCCAGAAGCAATGCATGAATTAATTGAATACCTTACAGATTGGGAAATTGAACTTGCTAAGGAATTTATCACTCACTTAAAGCCAGATGCGCTTTTCCATCATGATGACTGGGGTAGCCAAATCAACTCATTCTTATCCCCTTCTATGTTTGAAGAATTTTTCCTTGAACCATATAAGAGAATTTATGGATTCTACAAAGAAAATGGCGTTGAACTAGTTGTTCACCATAGTGATAGCTATGCTGCAAACCTTGTACCATTTATGATTGAAATGGGCATTGATATTTGGCAAGGTGTCATGAAGACAAACAATATTGCTGAATTAATCCAAAAATACGGCAGTCAAATTACATTCATGGGTGGATTACACAGTGGAGAAATCGACTTCCCAGGATGGACGCAAGACATTATAGCTACAGAAGTAGAAAAAGCGTGTACAGAATACGGAAAATTATACTACATTCCTGGTTCAAGCCAAGGTCTAGCAATCAGCTCATTCCCAGGCGTATATGAAGCTACTGATGAAGAAATTGAAAAAATGTCAAAAAAAATGTTCTAGGACCATCATAGATGATTCTAGAAAAAGCAGAGTATGAGTTTATACTCTGCTTTTTAGTTTTTTTGCACAAGCGGAAAGCTGAAAGCGGAATGGGGAACTCTTAAAGCTGGAATGTTTAAAATTATAATGGTTGAAAGGGGGAATCTTAGAGTTAAAAGCTAAAAATGGAAAACAAAAAAATATTATCTAATAAGTTCCGCTGTCGGCTTTCCGCTTTCAGCTATTGTTCCAGTAAAATGTCAGATTATTCTAAAAAATGGGTAAGTTTAATTGTTAATATGTTATACTTATGAGAGAATAAGTCCACAAGGTATGTTTGCGCAGTACCTGATAAGTAGATTTGTAGTTAGGACAAATGAAATGGAGTGATATGATGTTTTCAGAAAACATGGTTCAAAAATTAGAAAGTTCTTCATGGATAAGGGTGATGTTTGAAGAGGGAAACCGACTTGCTAAAATATACGGAGCGGATAAGGTTTATGATTATAGTCTAGGTAATCCTTTTGATGAGCCTCCAGCAGAAGTACAAGAATCCTTATTAAAGCATATAACTAGTGGAGAACCAGGATTACACAAATATATGAGTAACAGTGGATATGGGGATGTAAGAGCAAAGATCGCAAAAAAACTCCAAGAAGAGAGCACGGTTAGCATATCAGACAATAATATAGTCATGACTGTAGGGGCAGCTGGTGGTTTAAATGTCGTTTTGAAATCACTATTAAATGAAGGCGAAGAAGTAATGGTTTTTGCTCCTTATTTTGTAGATTACGGTTCTTATGTTAGTAATTTTGGTGGAAAAACCGTTGTAGTGCCAGCTAATACAGAGACTTTTGAACCTAATATAGAAGAATTTGAAAAGAGGATAAATGCAAAAACCAAAGCAATTATATTAAATACTCCAAATAACCCTACTGGAGTTGTTTACAGTGAAGAAATTCTTAAAAGAATCGAAGAGATTCTTCAAAAAAAAGGGAAGGAATTTAATACTACTATTTACGTCATTTCTGACGAACCTTATAGCAAAATTGTCTACGATGATATTAAAGTACCTTCTATTATTAGTATATTTCAAAACGCTATTGTAGTAGACTCTTTTAGTAAATCTTTAGGTTTAGCTGGGGAACGTATTGGTTATATTGCTGCTAGTAGCAATATTGAAGACATTTCCACATTAGTAAATGTCTTTATATACTGTACTCGAGTCTTAGGTTTTGTTAATGCTCCTGCATTGTTTCAAAAAGTCGTAGGGGACTGTTTATACGTGAAACCAAATGTTGAAGATTATAAAGCAAAAAGAGACTTTTTATACGAAAACTTGGTGCGAATAGGCTTTAAAGTAAATAAACCTCAGGGGGCCTTTTATCTATTTCCAAAAGCATTAATTTCAAATGATATAGAATTTACACAAGCAGCTACAAAACATAATCTCCTCTTAGTTCCTGGATCTGGTTTTGGGTGCCCGGGATATTTTAGAATGTCCTACTGTGTAAATTTTGATATGATACGAAATTCAATACCAGCTTTTGAAAGACTAGCAGAAGATTTCAAATAAAATATTTTAAAGTATTTCGATAGGAGCATAAAAATATGATCTTAGTTAGCGCTTGTTTGGCAGGATGCAATTGTAAGTACAATGGAAAAAATAATAATGTGGATCAAATTCAAGAATTGGTAAAAGCAAATAAAGCTATAACAGTATGCCCCGAAGTGCTAGGAGGGCTACCAACGCCGAGACACCCTGCAGAGATACAAGTCAAAAATGGGGAAATTTATGTAATAAATAAAGTCGGCGAGGATCTCACTAATGAATTTCTAAAAGGGGCAGAAAAAACCTTAGAAATTGCAAGAGATTTAATGCCAAGCAAAATTATATTAAAGTCTAAAAGTCCTTCCTGCGGCTTTGGTACCATCTATGATGGTACCTTTACAGGTACATTAAAAGAAGGAAATGGCCTAACGGCAGATCTTCTTTACAAAAATGGATTTAATATAGAAGAGATTTAGTGTATAAATGAATATTACAAAAAAATTTTCCCTTATAGCGTATTTTCTTTACTATAGGGAAATTTTTTTGTATGAATTCTATATTATCATCATATAAAATCTTATCATAAATGATAAGATACAAAACATCAAACAAATAATATAAATGTATATATTTTACAAAATATCAAAATATAGTAAATTTATTTATATATAAGAATTATCTACAAAAATTGACAATTAATAACACATAAAGTGATTATAATAATAGAATTGCTAACAAATATTACCATCAATCAATTATTATAAGGGGATAGAAAAGTGGAAGAAAAGTATCAAGAAATTAAAGATCTCATATTAGATGGTTTAAACCCTGAAAAAATATATTTACTCGATATGGGTCCTATTTTGCTTCTGGCAATCGTATGGGATAGTGCTAAAAACGACTTTGATAAAAGAATACAGATTAGAAAGCTCTTAAGAAACATAAATATACCTTTTGACATCGTCGTGGTTAGTACAGATGAATTAGAGGAATTAAATAATAAAGGAACTTCATTTACTTGTAATATAATCAAAAATGGCATATTATTATATGATAAAACTAATTGTCAATAATCTGCAAAGCTCTATACATGTAATAGGGCTTTTGTTATGGAAAGTTTTACTTCTTATAGATTAAGTTTATGAATACATGGTAAAATGATATGTTGAAAGGAGCATGAATATGAGCGAAGAAGTAACGATTAAAAGAGCTATTTTACATATCATTGACAATGCCGGAGGAATTTCTGTTATTTCAGACAAAACAATTGATTTATCTTATGAGATACAAGAATACCTTACGAAGCATATAAAGAAGTGTTTTACAGATATTGAAGCAAAGAAAACCATGTTTAAAAATGAATCATTAAATAATTTTCTGTCAACGCTGGAGAATTTTACTCAAGAAGATGATTTTTTAACTATGAGCAAACAGATTGCTAATTTGTTTATAAACTTTATTACAAATGGCACCTCTATTCCATCATGTGATCTGCTAATTGTAGATTTTGTTTGTGATAGCGTTACATATTTGGGTATCTTAAAATTTAATTATAAGTATGGTTATATACACCATGTTGAAGCAGGGGATGGTATATGCAATACGATTATTAAACAACCTTGTTGTTTACCACTTGAATCTCAGAAACTTGATGAATTTGTCATTGTAAATCTACTTGATTTTTCTCTTATTGTTAAAGAGCGAAAATATGAAATCAATGGGATAAAAGAAAATTATATTACAACATATCTTTTAAAATCTAAACTCGTAAAATCTGATAAGGAGATTGTAGATATCGTGGAGAAGACTGCCCATGCAATCATTCAAGAAGAATATAATGGAGATATGGATAAGTTAAATACTTTTCGAAAAGTCATTGCAGATGATTTTATCAATAACAATGAAATAGATTTAGTTAATATTGCAGAGGCAACCTTTGACGATACAGCTGGGAAAACTGCATTTAAACAGGGAATCGAAAAAGCTGGTATACAAGAATCAAAGATAAAAATTAGCCCTTACGCCGAAAAGCGAATTGTAAAAAAACATAAATTAATCACAGATAATGGAATTGAAATAAGCATTCCATCTACATACGTAGGAGATTCAGATGTGGTGGAGTTTATCAACAATGTAAATGGAACTGTATCTATAATGATTAAGAATGTAGAGAAGTTTAATAATAAATAATGTAAATGGGGAAAGGGTTCATACTCTTTTCCCATTTTCTTATCAAAGAAGAATATTAGCGTAATCTTGCTAATATAATAGAGGTATTACAAAATAGTTGGACGGTTGGACTGGAAAAACTTTAGAGCGCAAATCGACAAGACTAAACTCGCGTTCGACGGGATAAAGACCCTTGCTACTACTTTTGTTATCCTGAGCGCTAGCGAAGGATCTCTTCTATCTAATTATTAAAGTACATATTATGTATAAAGAAGAATGTAACATAATTCTTAATGGTTTAATGAAAAATGAATATGGAACAGTACAAATATGCAACCTCTTTATTAAATCTTTTTTGTATTGTGCATTATTCATTGTTATGTGTTCATGGTTTATTAAGGCGTAAGTCGCATATTTGAAGGAGGTATACCATGAAAAGTACTGCACTTATTATTTTTGGTGTAACGTATGTTTTATTGTTGCTATTACCAAAGATGAGATCCTACATATCAATTGCTTCTGCTGCACTATTTATATATTTAGGAATTGTTCCAATATATAAGGCATTACAATACATCAATTGGAATGCTATTTTAATGATTGCAGGAACTATGGGGATTGTCTCCTTATTTATTGAATCTAAAATGCCTGACAAATTAGCAGATATACTCATCTCTCGAATGCCCAATGTCAAATGGGTCGTAGTAGCCTTGTCCTTGTTTGCAGGGCTGGTTTCAGCATTCGTAGATAATGTAGCTACGGTTTTAATGATAGCACCAGTTGCTATAACCATCTCTAAAAAATTAAATATTTCACCAATTGCTATGATTATCTCTATATCAGTATCTTCAAACTTGCAAGGTGCAGCTACTTTAGTAGGTGATACGACCTCAATCCTCTTAGCTGCTCAAGCAGATATGAATTTTATGGATTTTTTCTTCTACAATGGTAGACCTGGTTTGTTTTGGATTGTGCAGATAGGTGCCCTTTTATCTATAGTGGTTTTACTCTATCTTTTCCGAAGGGACCTTCAGCATATTAAGATTAAGTCAGAAACAAAAGTAGAAGACTATTTTCCAACAGTTTTGCTTCTTAGCATGATTAGTCTGTTAATATTGGCATCTTTTATGCCCCATAAACCAGAAATAAGCAATGGTTTTATATGCATGAGCTTATTTATAATAGGCTCTTTGAAATATGATCTTAAGTACCAAAATTTTAATACACTTCGTACTCATGTCAAAGAAATTGATTTTTACACTATTGCATTATTAATAGGTCTATTTGTCTTAATAGGTGGACTAACAGAAGTAGGAATGATTGAAGACATCGGCAAACTCTTTGTCCGTTTAAGTAATGATAATGTATTTGTCATATATACTATAATCGTCTGGGCCTCTGTGTTGTTTTCAGGTTTTGTTGATAATATCCCATATGTAGCAACTATGTTGCCTGTAACAGCGAGTATTGCATCTTTTCTAGCAATTGATCCGACAGTTCTTTACTTTGGTTTACTGATTGGTGCCACTTTAGGAGGCAATCTTACACCTATTGGTGCTTCGGCAAATATTACAGGAATTGGCATTCTGCGTAAAGAGGGGTGGAATGTAGATACCGGTAGCTTTATGAAGATTGGCGTTCCATTTACACTATCTGCAGTCATATCAGGTTATATTCTAGTTTGGATTTTGTTTGGAATATAATTGAAAATTTTCCTATAATGAGAATATTTAATGAATATACTTGATTGGATATTTACACTAAATGAAAATCTATAGTATAATATAAAATAATATGCTGAACGATATCTTTTTCTGGAACAAACACAATAATTTTTGACCTTATATCCCTTGTTTCATGAATCATAATCAGTGAATTAAAAAAATATCATTACACGTTACGGAGGAAGAAAAATGGAAAATCGATTTAATACTAGAAGTATGGTAGTAGCAGCACTTTTATGTGCTATTGGGATTTTGATTCCCTTAGTATCACCTATAAGATTTGTAATAGAGCCGGCATCCTTTACATTAGCTAGCCATGTAGCATTATTTATTGCTGTTTTTATTTCACCTGCTACAGCAGTATTCGTCTCATTAGGAACAACTCTCGGATTTTTTCTAGGGGGATTTCCAATTGTGGTAGTTGCTCGAGCTTTTAGCCAAATCCTATTTGCCTTTTTAGGAGCTCTATATTTAAAAAAACACCCAAATACCTTTAAAAGTATGGGGAAAATAATAGTCTTTGCTATTGTTGTTTCCATCATACATGGTTTAGGTGAAATCTTAGCAGTGTCTCCATTTTACATTGGGCAAAGTTTATCGGATTTAGAATATCAAAGAGGATATATTTACTCTATTGTAGGAATGGTAGGCATCGGAACCTTCATTCACAGCCTAGTAGATTTTGCAATAGCTTACTGGATATGGAAGGTAATACCTAAGAAATAGGATGTGCCTAGCGCATTGGTTACCAGCTGCCAGCGACCAGTCACCAGTACTCTAGGGCTGGTTTTTAGGGCCATAATATGACATACATACAGAATATCAAATTGTAATTAGAATTAAAATTGAGCCTTTCTTTAACACAAAAAGCAAACAAATTATAATAAATTTGTTTGCTTTTTTATATAATAGGAAACCCTTACTTTTGATATAGGCTCCAGCCCAGTCATCCTGAGCGCAAGCGAAGGATCTTGACGCAAAAGGAATACCCAAATACTAGCGACTAATGCGCCAAACGCGCTATTCTTGTTTACTAGAAAAGCTTTACTTACTATCTGTGCAAATGTTACCTCTAGTAGCTGATGCCCCAAGACGAATACAATATGCTGGTGGCTGGCCGCTAGCAACTTCTATCTAAGCATTTTCATAAGTGAATTGGCTAGAATGTCGATTTCTTCTCTTGTATTGTAGATGCCGATAGATGCGCGGATGACGCTGTTAAAGCCATAGTGTTTTAAAACAGGTTGAGCGCAGTGATGTCCTGAGCGGACTGCTATGCCATCTTCATTAAGCTTATGAGCAGCTTGATCTGGAGAGAGTCCCGATAGTATAAAGGATATAACACTAGACTTATTAGGCGTAGTGCCAATTAAAGATAATCCAGGTAAATGGGATAATCTTTCCATAGCGTAATTTGTTAATTCTGCTTCATGAGCCATAATTCGATTGATTCCAATATTATTAACATAATCTATTGCCGCACCTAAGCCAATGGCATCTGCAATATTTCCTGTACCTGCTTCAAATTTGTAAGGAAGACTATTGTATTCTGTAGAATCAAACGTCACATTTTTGATCATACCGCCGCCTCTTTGATAAGGAGGCATATTCTGTAATAATTCTTTTTTTCCATATAATACACCTATGCCAGTGGGACCGTAAATCTTGTGACCTGAAAACACATAAAAATCTGCATCTACTTCATTTACATCTATACCTATATGAGCAATACCTTGAGCTCCGTCTACTAATACCTTTGCTTCAGATGCGTGGGCTATTTCGATGATTTCTTTAATAGGATTTATAGTGCCCAGGATATTCGAAAGCTGTGTGATAGCTACGATTTTCGTTTTAGGAGAGAGAAGTTTTTTGTATTCCTCTAAAATAAGCTCACCACATTCATTTACAGGTATGATCTTTATTGTGGCTCCCTTTTTCTTAGCTAATTTTTGCCAGGGGACAATATTAGAGTGATGCTCCATAATGCTGAGGATGATTTCATCACCCTTTTCAATATTGGATTCACCAAAGGTTTCTGTTACTAAATTAATCCCTTCTGTAGTTCCTCTAACAAAGATGATTTCTTCTAAAGAAGACGCACCAATAAATAGTCGGATTTTTTCTCTTGCAGTTTCATAAGCATCAGTAGAGATTTTTGCTAATGTATGAGCTCCTCGATGAATATTAGAATTGTACTTACTATAGTATTCTTCTAAGGTATTGATTACATCTTTGGGTTTTTGAGTAGTTGCCGAATTATCCAGCCATACTAATGATTTTCCATTTACTCGGGTTTGTAAAATAGGAAAGTCCTTGCGAATGGAGTAAATGTCTAGGTCTGCTCTTCTAAATGGCGCATTATTGTTAATAGTATGAACATCGGGTTTATAATTTGATAGGAAGTAGTATTCACTACTCCTATCCTGAAACCATTTACTCGTAATCATAATAATGCCCTATATTGACATTTTCAAGCATTCCAAGTGCATCATTCGTAAGAACAGCTAAACCATAATACAGTGTCATGATATAGGACATAATGCCCATATCATCTATTCCACCGAAATGAACGGATAAACTAGGTACCTGGCATTCACCTGGAACACCTGGCTGATGCAAACCTATAACCCCTTGTTCTCTTTCGCCTACTCGCATGAGTAAAATACACGTGTTGCCTAAAGAATCTATTTTTACCTTATCGCAAGGAACCATAGGAACTCCTCGCCAAGTAACAAATGGTGAGCCAAATATATTTACTGTAACTGGTGGTACCCCTCTACAGGTGCATTCTCTTGTAAATGCAGCAATGGCCTTTGGATGTGCTAAAAAGAAAGCGGGTTTTTTCCATACAGTTGCAAGCAAATCATCTAAATCGTCAGGGGTAGGCGTCCCTTTTCTAGGCGGAATCCTCATGGATGGATCCACTGATGCTAGTAGTCCAAATTCGGAATTGTTGACTAGTTCACATTCCTGCTTTTCCCTCATTTTTTCAATTGTTAATCTCATCTGCTCTTGTTTTTGATTAATAGGCGAATTGAAGATATCGCTTACTTGAGAGTTAATCTTTAAAATGGTTTGAATAATATTTAATGTATATTCCTTAGGATTACAGTTGTAGTCCATATAGTTTTGAGGAATACAATGCTCACCAATATTGTCAGAACACATGCCTTCATTTGAATCATCTATCACTTTATTTACACGGTATACTCCCGCCTCTGTTGAGACCCAAGGAAGAAAAGAAAGAAGCCAACGGGGAGTAATGGAATCCATCATAGGAATGGATTTTGTTGTATTGGATAATCTTCTCGCAGCCTTTGGCCCGAGACTTCGATTGTTAGGATTTACTAAATTGTCATTTAAACTCATATTTACACCTCTAATTGTATTTGTTTAAGCTTTTGCTTAAATACTCTATATTGATTGTTCATATACTAAGAAATTTATTTTTTTAATAATTAATACCTCAATGTCTGTTTCTATATTGTTGTTCATTAAAATTACAAAACTACCCGTAGTGCCATGACTACATTTACTCACATCCTATAATCTATGACTTAGAGCTGAATTGACCTATGAGACTTGACCCTAGAACATTGGTAGCTGGTGATTAATTGCTGATGGCTTTCTCTTTATAGTATATTCTCAAAAAAAGAGCTTGTGAATGTTTGAATAGTCAATTAAAGGATATTTTGTAATAATATAGATATATTAAATTTATTCTGGTACAATAAATTTTGAGGTGATGACTGTGCTGTCAAGTATTTATAGTTGCTCTATTCATGGAATAGATGGACTTGTTGTAGAAGTAGAAGTAGATATTTCTAGCGGACTCCCTGTATATGCATTAGTAGGCTTACCTGACACTGCCATAAAAGAATCAAAGGAAAGGGTCTTCTCTGCTATTAAAAACAACGGTTTTCGCTATCCTATGAAAAAAATCACGATTAATCTAGCTCCAGCAAATATTAAGAAAGAGGGAGCTTACTATGATTTACCTATTGCCATTGGCATTCTTTGCGCTTCTGAAGTCATCACATCTGTTGTATCTCTAAAGGATTACGTCTTTATAGGGGAGTTGTCTTTAAAAGGAGATATTCGACCAGTTAAAGGGATTTTACCAATGGTTCTTGCAGCAAGGAACAATCATTTTAAAGCTATTATTGTTCCTGAAGAGAATGCTTTAGAAGCATCTCTTGTAAAAGAGATCAAAGTATTACCTGCTAAGCACATCTATCAGGTTATTGAGTACATAACGGGAAAAACAGAAATTAAACCTTATATTACAGATATTGATGGGTTTTTAACAAGTGAACAAGAGCATTCTGTTGATTTTAGTGAAGTAAAAGGACAGGAGAGTGTAAAGCGTGCTATGGAAGTAGCTGCAGCAGGATATCACAATATGCTCATGCTAGGTCCTCCCGGAAGTGGGAAAACCATGTTAGCTAAACGGTTTGCAACAATACTTCCTAAGATGACAGTAGAGGAATCTTTAGAAGTGACAAAGATTTATAGCATCACAGGTCTTCTCAAAGGGAAACCATTAATAACAGAGAGACCATTTCGAAGTCCTCATCACACCATATCTACTACGTCTCTCGTAGGAGGAGGAACTTTTCCAAAGCCAGGTGAAGTATCTCTTGCCCATTTAGGAGTTTTGTTTTTAGATGAAATGCCAGAATTTAAAAAAAGCGCCTTAGAAGTTTTAAGACAGCCTATGGAAGACAATGTCGTCAATATCTCTAGAGTAAGTGCATCGATTACTTATCCAGCTTCCTTTTTACTTATCGCTTCCATGAATCCATGCCCTTGTGGCTATTACTCGGATGAAGAACATCAATGTCAATGCACGCCTAGGCAAATAAAAAACTACTTAGGAAAGGTCTCTGGTCCACTTCTAGATCGAATTGATATTCAAACAGAGGTAAAGAGAACGAAAATCGAAGATTTACAGGATAATGAAAAAGCTGAGAGTTCAAAAGATATTTGCACTCGTGTTAACAATGCTAGGAGCATTCAATTAGAGAGGTATAAGAATGAGAAGATTTACTTTAATTCTCAGCTTTCTGCGAATCAGATAAATAAATACTGCCATCTAGGAAAAAATGAAGAGCTTCTTATGAGACATGCTTTTGAACGGATGAATTTAAGCCCTAGAGCTTATCACAAGATTATCAAATTAGCGAGGACCATAGCTGATTTGAGAAACACAGAGAAAATAGATGAAACACATATAGGAGAAGCCCTCCAGTACCGTAATTTAGATCGAAAATATTGGGAGATGTATTAATATGGAGGATAGAGAGTATATACTTTGGATGAGCTTATTAAAAACCATAAGCGTAAAGAATTTTTATGATTTATATAAACATTTTGATAGCATGGCCACACTATATCATTGCAGTCAAGAGGAATTATCAAGGTGCAATCTATTAAACTTTGCTCAGATACAAAATATTGTATCTAGTAAATCCGATGGTTCTCTAGAAAAGTACTTAGAAATGCTTCAGCAAAAAAAAATAAAATACCTAACCATAAATGATAACTCATATCCTTTCATATTAAAGAATATTTATTTACCACCCCCAGTATTATACTACTATGGAAAGATTGAAGAAGTTCCCTTTGAACATTCTATTGCCTTAGTTGGCTCAAGAAATGCATCTTATTATGGATTAAAAATGAGTGAAAAAATTGCTTTTGAACTAGCCTCTTTAGGAATTACAGTAGTTAGTGGTATGGCTAGGGGTGTAGATTCTATGGCTCATGTAGGTGCTCTAAAGGGAGGTGGAAAGACTGTAGCTGTTTTAGGAAATGGCATAGATATTATTTATCCAAAAGAAAATAGCAAACTGTACAAAGAAATTATGGAAAATGGGCTTGTCTTATCAGAATATCCTCCTGAAGTTCAACCTATGCCTTACAATTTCCCTAGGAGAAACCGTATCATCAGTGGATTATCTATAGGTATCGTGGTTGTAGAAGCTACAGCTAAGAGCGGTTCTCTTATAACCGCAAAATACGCATTAGAACAAGGAAGAGAAGTGTATGCTCTTCCTGGAAATGTGAATAATAAAAATAGCACTGGAACAAACTTGCTTATAAAAGATGGAGCTAAGCTGGTCACTTCTTGTAAAGATATTTTAGACGATGTATTCCCTATGTTCTCCTCTAAGAAAGAAGAATTAGAGCCTTTTGATGAAATGAATTTATCAAAGGAAGAAAAAGAAATCATCAAGTACATTAAAATGGGCTATTGGGATGCAGATAAACTCTGTCAAAAATTGAATCTGCCCATAAACCAAATTCAAACCACTTTGACTACCTTAGAGATTAAAGGAAGGATTGCGATTTATAAGGGGAATTACTTTATAAAATAAGGTGGTCAGGTGGTCAGGAAAACCAAACTCGCCTAAAGGCGAGACGGTTTTCCCTTCCGCTTTCTGCAGTTTTTCATTTCTTGCAAGTTCAAAGTAGATATGGTATCTTAAAATGACTACTTATATGAGGTGAGGTTTATGTTTCATGCTACTACGATAATAGCAGTAAAAAAAGATGGACAGTGTGCTATGGCTGGAGATGGGCAAGTGACTATGGGTGAGACCACAGTTATGAAACACACTGCAAAAAAGATCAAGAAAGTGTATAATGATAAAGTCCTCGTTGGTTTCGCAGGTTCTGTAGCAGATGCATTTACCTTAAGCGAAATGTTTGAGGGGAAATTAGAGGAGTATGCTGGTAATATTCTTCGAGCTTCTGTAGAAGTGGCAAAACAATGGAGATCAGATAAAGTACTTAGAAAATTAGAAGCTCTTTTATTGGTTTTGGATAAAGAAAGTATGTTTTTAATTTCAGGCAGTGGGGAAGTCATAGAGCCTGATGATGGGGTCTTAGCAATTGGCTCTGGTGGTAATTACGCTTTATCTGCAGGAAGAGGTATGCTTCGCCATTCGAATCTTTCTGCAAAGGAAATAGCTTATGAATCTCTAAAAATTGCTTCTGAAATTTGTGTATATACAAATGACAATATTATTGTGGAAGAATTATAAGGGGTGACACATATGAAGGATTTAACTCCAAGGCAAATTGTTCAAGAATTAGATCGATATATTATAGGGCAAGAAGAAGCAAAAAAGGTCGTAGCTGTAGCCCTTCGAAACAGATTAAGAAGGAGTAAGTTACCTCTTGAGCTGCAAAAAGAAATTACACCTAAAAACATCATCTTAATTGGACCTACAGGAGTAGGAAAAACAGAAATCGCTCGAAGACTTGCAAAACTAGTAGATGCTCCTTTTGTAAAAGTAGAGGCGACGAAATTTACAGAGGTAGGCTACGTTGGCCGGGATGTTGAATCAATGGTTCGAGATTTAGTCAATACTTCTATTCGAAATGTCAAAGAAAAATATATGTCTACAGTAAAAGACAAAGCAAAAGAAAATGCAGAAAATAGAATTGCTGATTTGCTAAAACCTCTGCCTAAAAAGAATAAAAAATCAAAAAATCCCTTTGATATGTTATTTAATGCTGGTGAAGAAGAAGACAAGGACGAAATTAATACAGAAGCAGAAAATTACGAACTCATTAAGAGAGAACAGGAAACCTTATTAGAAAAATTAAGAAGTGGTCAATTAGAAGAAGAAATCGTAGAAATTGAAGTAGAAGACAATACCTCTGCTCCTATTGGCATTTTAGGTGGAATGAACATTGATGATTCAATGAATTTAAGCGATATGTTTGGTGGTATTCTACCAAAGAAAACGAAGAAGAGAAGATTACCTGTACGAGAAGCAAGGGAAATCCTCCTACAACAAGAAGCGCAAAACTTAATCGATATGGATATGGTTATTAGCGAAGCTTTAAAAGAAGCAGAAGAAAATGGTATCATATTTTTAGATGAAATTGATAAAATCGCAGAAAAAGGAAATAAAAGCGGTCCTGATGTATCTAGAGAAGGTGTTCAAAGAGATATTCTTCCGATTGTAGAAGGTTCTACAGTAAACACAAAATATGGACCTGTAAATACAGATCATATTCTATTTATCGGAGCAGGAGCTTTTCATACGACGAAAGTATCTGATTTGATTCCAGAACTTCAAGGAAGATTTCCAATTAGCGTTAAACTAAACAATTTGACAACAGAACACTTTGTAAGCATTTTGACAAAACCTGAAAACGCTTTAATTAAGCAATATAGAGAGTTGATTAAGACAGAAGGTGTAGAATTAATATTTGAAGAAGATGCCATTGTTGAAATCTCTCAAATAGCAACTTACTTAAATGAACAGCAGGAGAATATTGGCGCTAGAAGACTGCACACAGTCATCGAAAAGCTTGTGGAAGAAATTTCCTACTACGCTCCTGATTACGAGCAAGAGCAGTTTATTGTATCTGCAGATTATGTAAAGAATGTATTTCGAAAAACAGATTATTACAAAGATATGAGGAAATACATTTTGTAAGACCTTTGGAGGCTAATATGCAAAATTTACTCGATAAGATAAGAAAAGTGAATAAAGTACTACAATACTCTATTAGTGACGATGTAGAGACATTTTCAAAAATAAGCGAAGTTTTAAGTGAGGTAATGAGCTGTAATGTATATATTGCCGATGAAAATGGCAAATTACTTGGTTATGCATTTACAGAATTATTTACATGCCAACTCAATGTTTCAACTTTAGAAGCCAAGGGGACAATGTTTCCCCAAAGCTTCACTAAAATAATCAATTCATTTGTGGAAACGTCCGCAAATATTAAAGAAATAGACCCTATTTGTGTATACAATAGCTCAATTAATTGTCCATTTGAAGGCGATCGTTATTCTACATATGTCCCTATCAATGCTAGTGGCTCTCGATTAGGGACTCTCGTCTTGGCAAAATTCAAAAACAGCTTTAGCGAAGAAGATCTTATTCTAGCAGAGGTATCTGCTACTGTAGTAGGACTAGAAATGCTTGGCATCAAAAACAGGGCATTAGAAAGAGAAGCTCATCATAAGAATGTAGTGCAAATGGCTATTAGCACCTTATCTTATTCCGAATTAGAGGCAATGATACACATTTTTAAAGAGCTAAACGGAAATGAAGGTATGCTAGTAGCAAGTAAAGTAGCAGACCGAGTAGGAATTACTCGCTCTGTTATCGTCAATGCTCTTAGAAAGCTAGAAAGTGCTGGCGTAATTCAAACCAGATCTCTAGGAATGAAGGGTACTTATATTAAAATATTAAATGATAAATTGTTAGAAGGACTTGAGAAAGCACACGATTAACCTTCTCATGGGCATTTTTCTGGGGTCAACCATCAGTAGCCAGCTATCAGCGTTCAGTTTAGGGCATTTCTTCTGGGTCTTATAGCTACCTTTAGGTAGCAAAAGGCTGGTGGCTGATTCCTAGCTGCTGAAATTTGTTAGTGCTTGAAATTTAATAGTTTAATAAATATAAAATAAACTTGCTAATATTAGCGAATTATGGTAGAATTACTACCGTCAAAACACACACCTTTTGATGCTTTGCATGGTGCCCTTTTTTGTTGTAAGTTGTAAGTTCTAGATTGTAAGAATTGTGTCACCTTTGGTGACTATGCTTTTACATAGAACTTAGAACATAAAACTTAGAATAAAAGTGGTCCGTAGAGTATGTGATAAAGGTGGAGGTTAAAAAACCAGGAGGTAAAATTATGTCACAAGTATCAATGAAACAATTATTAGAAGCTGGTGTTCATTTTGGACATCAAACAAGAAGATGGAATCCTAAAATGGCTCCATACATCTTCACAGAAAGAAATGGAATCTATATTATCGATTTACAAAAAACAGTTGGTCTTATTGACAAAGCTTATAACTTTGTTCGTGAATTGACTGATGCAGGTGAAAAAATCTTATTTGTTGGAACAAAAAAACAAGCACAAGAAGCAATTAAAAAACAAGCTGAGCGATGTGGAGCTTATTATGTAAACCACAGATGGTTAGGCGGTACATTGACAAACTTTGAAACCATCAGCAAGAGAATAAAAAAATTACATGAAATCAATGTAATGGAAGAAGATGGAACATTTGATGTTCTTCCTAAAAAAGAAGTATTAAACTTAAAAGCTGAAAGAGATAGATTAGAAAAATATCTTGGCGGTATTAAAGGAATGACAGAAATGCCAGGTGCTATGTTTATCGTAGACCCTAAAAAAGAAAGAATTGCTATTGCTGAAGCAAAAAATCTAGGAATTCCTGTTATTGCTATTGTAGATACAAACTGTGATCCTGATGAAGTTGATTACTTAATCCCAGGTAATGATGATGCAATTCGTGCAGTAAACTTGTTAACTGAAACTATTGCAAATGCAATTTTAGAAGGTAATCAAGGTGCACAAGGACAAGCTGAGTCTACTGAAAGTGTAGAAGAATCTGTTGCTTCTACTGAAGAAGAAACAACTACTTCCGAAGAGTAATTAGATAAGGAAGAAGTCAGGAGTAAAGCCTTACTTCTTTCTTTTTACGTATACTATAATTCAGATAAATAAGGAGGTCATTTTAATGGCTACTGCTCAACAAGTTAAAGAATTAAGAGAAAAAACTGGAGCTGGAATGATGGATTGTAAAAAGGCTCTAGTACAATGTAATGATGATATGGAAAAAGCAATTGAATTTTTAAGAGAAAAAGGACTCGCTTCTGCTTCTAAAAAAGCTGGTAGAATTGCTGCAGAAGGAATTGTAGAATCATATATCCATTTAGGTGGAAAAATAGGTGTATTAGTTGAAGTAAACTGTGAAACAGATTTTGTTGCTAAAAATGAAGATTTCAGAGCTTTTGTAAAAGATATTGCAATGCATATTGCTGCTTCAAATCCTCTTTATTTAAATGAAGAAGAAGTGCCAACAGATGTAATTGAAAAAGAAAAATCTATTTTAAAAGCACAAGCTTTAAATGAAGGAAAACCTGAAAAGATCGTAGACAAAATGGTAGAAGGTAGAATCAAAAAATACTATAGCGAAATATGTCTATTAGATCAACCATTTGTAAAAGATCCAGACAAGACAATTCAGCAACTAGTAAATGAACAAATCTCTACTATTGGAGAAAATGTTAAAATCAGAAGATTTGCTCGTTTCCAAATGGGTGAAGGTTTAGAAAAGAAAGAAGAAAACTTTGCTGAAGAAGTAGCAAAACAAATGGGTAACTAATTCCCGAACACAAAGCTGGATACTCTAAATACGCTTGTCTTTCTGATTTTGTTAAATCATTTGTATGGCAGGCGGTTTTGAGCTTGAAAAGAGTTTTATTAAAGGAACTCATTTTCTTTCCGGTTTTGTGTTATTTTTTTATATAAGTGAAGAAATTGTTAGGAAATAATGGTATTATATTAGGAGGATAAGATGTTACCAAAGTATAAGAGAGTGATTATCAAATTAAGCGGAGAAGCTTTAGCAGGAGATGCTGGCTTCGGTATAGACCCTGCAACCATACAAAATATTTGTTTAAGCATAAAAGAAGCCAAAAACTTAGGCGTTGAAATCGCTATTGTTGTCGGTGGAGGAAACATATGGCGAGGCAGAAATGGTGAAGGTATGGACCGTGCAACAGCTGATTATATGGGAATGTTAGCTACAGTGATCAATGCATTGGCTCTTCAAGATGCACTAGAAAATATGGGTGTAGATGTGAGAGTTCAAACAGCTATTGAAATGAAAGAAGTTGCAGAACCTTATATTCGGAGAAGAGCTATCAGGCATCTTGAAAAGGGAAGAATTGTCATCTTTGCTTCAGGCACTGGTAACCCATATTTTTCTACGGATACGACAGCAGCATTAAGAGCAGCTGAAATTGACGCCGAAGTAATTCTTTCAGCTAAAAAAGTAGATGCAGTTTATGACAGCGATCCAAATATAAATCCTGATGCTAAAAAATTCACTAAATTATCTTATATTGATGTTTTGAATAAGGGTCTAAAAGTTATGGATTCTACAGCGATATCACTTTGTATGGATAATAGCATTCGCATTTCCGTATTTGGTCTTCACGATCCTAATAATATTGTAAAAGTTCTTTGTGGCGAAAATATTGGAACAATCGTTGAGGAGGATTAATTATGATCAAAGAAATCAAAGATGAATGCAAAGTAAAGATGGAAAAAGCCATTGTTAGCTTAAAGTCCGAGCTAAATACCATTCGAGCAGGAAGAGCTAATCCAAAGATTTTAGACAGAGTAGTAGTAGAGTATTATGGAACGCCAACTCCATTAAATCAATTGGCTAATATTTCGACTCCAGAGCCAAGAATGATTATGATTTCACCTTGGGATGCAAAATCAGTAGGGGATATCGAAAAGGCTATACTAAAGTCGGATTTAGGACTAAATCCAAGTAATGACGGCAAGATTATTCGTTTAGTCATTCCTCAACTTACAGAGGAAAGACGTAAAGATTTAGTTAAAGTTGCTAAAAAAACAGGAGAAGATGCAAAAATAGCTATTCGTAATATTCGCAGAAACGCTAATACATCTTTGAAAAATGCTGAAAAAGAAACTCTTATTACGGAGGATGAATTAAAAACAGCAGAAGCGGATATTCAAAAAATGACAGATGCTGAAATAGTGAACATCGATGAAATTATCGCTGATAAAACAAAAGAGATTTTAGAAGTATAATTAACCATAGTTGAACAATTGTTTAACGTTCGTTTGACTATTGCTCTACAATCGTTTCACTATTGTTAGAAAAGACACCCTTTTAAAAGGGTGTTTTACATTTAGGAGGTGTTGTCATGGCATATGAAGCAGAAATTGACAAAAAGAACCTACCCAAGCATATAGCCATTATAATGGATGGCAACGGGCGATGGGCAAAAAAGAGATTTCAACCAAGGTTATTTGGCCATAGGGCTGGAATCGAGTCCCTACGTGAAATTATTCAAGTTTCTTCCGATTTAGGTATCAAAGCCTTAACAGTTTACGCCTTTTCTACTGAAAACTGGAAAAGACCCAAATCAGAAGTAGATGGTTTGATGAAGATGCTTATAGAATATTTTAATAAAGAAATTGATGAACTAAATAGGAATAATGTAAAAATTAGAATCCTGGGTGAACGATCTGCCTTGTCAAAAAAAGTAAAATCTACAATTGAAAAAGCTGAACGTAGAACAGAGGATAATAGAGGGCTTATTTTCAATGTAGCCATAAATTATGGTGGTAGGGATGAAATCATTCAGGGTATAAAAGCTTTATATCAGGACATGATAATGGGGAAATATTCCATAGAAGACTTAAATGAAGATCTATTTACAGAATATCTATTTACAGAATATCTAGAAGATCCTGATTTAATCATACGTACTAGCGGTGAAGTTCGAATGAGCAATTTCTTAATATGGCAAAGTGCTTATAGTGAATTGTATTTTACGGATATTTTGTGGCCCGATTTTAAAAAAGAAGATTATTATGATGCTATTTGTGATTACCAAAAAAGAAAAAGAAAATTTGGTGGCATAATTGTATAGGAGGCTTGTATGTTAACGCGAACTTTAACAGCCATATTAGGTATTCCACTTCTCATATTTATAATACAAAAAGGGGGGAGCTTATTATTTGCTTCCTTACTTGTACTTTGTAGTGTGGGCTTATTAGAATACTGCAATGCAGTAAATACAGATGAAAAAATAAATGTGAATCCAATGTTAGAAGCTCTTTTAGGTATCTTCTTATTGTGCCTCTTTTATTTTGAAATTCAATTTATTGTACCCGGCCTTATTCTTTGTTTTATGCTGATTTTCATTCATCAAATATTGAGTAATAAAGTTTACGTCCTACAAGGGATTTATGCGTTTTTGGGTTTGTTTTACGTAGCTTTTTTATTAGGTCATATCCTTTTATTTGAAAAGTTGGAAAATGGAACGTATATATTATGGTTGGTCTTTATTATTAGTTTTACTACAGATACTTTCGCCTACATATCAGGTGTGAATTTTGGAAAACACAAATTATGTCCACAAATTAGCCCCAAAAAGTCTGTAGAAGGTGCCGTTGGCGGTGTAGTAGGTAGTATCATTGCTACTGTCATTTATGGTTATTTTATGAACAAATACGGCTATTTGAATTTTCCACTCTTCTTTTATTTTATACTGTCGCTTATAGTTAGTGTTTTTTCACAATTTGGAGATTTGACGGCTTCTCTTATAAAAAGGACATTTGGAGTAAAAGACTATGGACATATCTTTCCTGGACATGGTGGCGTATTAGATCGATTTGATAGTATTATTTTTGCCACACCAGTAGTATATTATATTACGTATTACTATATTTTGTTGAGGTGATTAAATGACTTTTCAAACCATCCTTATGGCAATTCTCATATTCGGCTTTTTAATTGTCATACACGAATTTGGCCATTTTATATTTGCAAAATTATCTGGAGTTGTTGTAGAAGAATTTGCCATTGGCATGGGTCCCAAACTCTTTGGTTATCAAGGTAAAGAGACAAAGTATTCCTTAAGACTCATTCCTATGGGTGGCTATTGTCAAATGCTCGGTGAAGATGCTGAAGATTATCAGAGAGGCAGTTTTAACAGCAAAAGCAAGCTTGCACGAATTCTTATTCTTTCAGCAGGATCTTTAATGAATCTTTTAGGTTGCATTGTGCTTTTAATGATTATATTTTTTATAGTTGGCGTTCCTAGTACTACCCTTGACCTTGTAGAAAGGGATTATCCTGCCTATGAAGCTGGTTTACGTCAAGGAGACACTATTGTAGCCATAGAAGGAAAAGATGTTGATTCCTGGGAAGATGTAACATCTCAGATTAGTTCTGCAGAGGAAAAGATTTATTCTGTTGACGTCTTGCGTGATGGTCAACTATTGAACTTTAGTATAGCATCAAAATTTGATGAAGAATTAAATCAACATCGCATAGGTATTACTTCACTAAGAGAAAAGAGCATCTTTTCGTCTTTTACAAATGGCTTTAAACAGACTTTCTTATATGGAAAGCTGATTCTTGAAAGCATAGGTCAACTATTTACAGGAGAGGTGTCCACAGATTCTCTAACAGGGCCTATTGGAATCGTATCTGTTGTAGGGCAAAGCATGGAATATGGCATAGTAGCAGTATTAAATTTAGCTGCTGTAATCAGTATTAATTTGGCAATTTTTAATATATTGCCTATACCAGCTCTTGATGGTAGTAGAATTTTATTTGTAATTATTGAAGCTATAAAAGGCTCTCCGGTTTCTCCTGAAAAAGAAGGTAAAATACATTTTGTGGGCTTTGCTCTGCTCATGGTAGTGGCAATATTTGTAGCCTATAATGATATTCTAAGATTGAGGTGATTGATTGATTACGCGAAAGAAAACTAGAGAAGTTCGAGTTGGAGAGATCACTATTGGAGGAAATAATCCCATCGCTATACAGAGTATGACGAAGACGGATACAAGAGATGTAAAGGCTACTGTAAATCAGATAAAAGAATTAGAAGATGCCGGTTGTGATATTGTAAGAGTAGCTGTAGTAAATGAAGAAGCAGCAAAAGCTATTAAGGAGATTAAGAAGTCTATATCTATTCCATTAGTTGCAGATATTCATTTTGATCATCATCTAGCCCTTACAGCACTAGAAAGTGGCGTTGATAAACTAAGAATCAATCCAGGAAATATAGGCGATGAATCTAAAGTTAAAGAAATTGTGCAAAAAGCAAAAAAAAGAAGTGTACCCATTCGAATTGGTGTAAATTCTGGTTCCTTAGAAAGGGATCTCTATGAAAAATATAATGGGGTCACACCAGCAGGTCTTGTGGAAAGTGCTTCAAGGCATATTGAAATACTAGAAAACCTAAATTTTGAAGATATTGTAATCTCCATTAAGTCATCAGATGTGCTATTATCTGTAGAGGCTTATAAAATATTTAGTCAAAAGTACGACTACCCCCTTCACATCGGGATTACTGAGTCAGGTACCTACAATATAGGTTCTGTAAAATCTTCAGTAGGTTTAGGGATTTTATTATATCATGGTATTGGAGATACTTTGAGGGTTTCCTTGACGTCTAATCCAGTAAATGAGATTAACGTGGGCGAAGAGATTTTAAAATCCTTAGGCATTTTCGAAAAATCTCGAATCGAGTTTATCTCTTGCCCTACCTGCGGAAGAACAGAAATTAACTTAATGGAAATTGCAGAGAAGATTGAAAAAGAGTGCAAACATATTCGAAAGAATATAAAAGTAGCTGTTATGGGCTGTGTAGTAAATGGTCCGGGAGAAGCACGAGACGCCGATATTGGCATCGCAGGTGGTAAAAATAAAGCTGTATTATTTAAAAAAGGGGAAATACTCCGTACTGTAGATGAAAAAGATGTTGTGGCTGAAGTGTTAAAGGAAATTCATAATTTGTAACTGGATTATTTTTGGTTTTAATGGATTATTAAATATAAAACCTTCAATTAAAAATGAATAGTGAACATTGATCATTGAACAGTACAAATATGCGATATTTTATTCAATCTTTATATATTGTTAACTATTCATTGTGCTGTGAGTCGCATATTGGTTGAAAAGGGGGGTCTATATGAATTTAACGATCACAGATATGACTATACGACTTGTGCTCTCTGTAGTATTAAGTGGTTTTATTGGCTTTGAAAGAGAGTATACAAAGAAGCCAGCAGGCTTTCGCACTCACATTTTAGTTTCTATTGGAGCTACTACTGTAATGATAGCTGGCTTGATGATGTTTCGAGACTATAGTAGTTTGTCTAATATGGATCCTAGCCGTCTAGGTGCTCAAGTTATCAGTGGAATTGGTTTTTTAGGAGCTGGAACGATTCTAAGAGAGGGCTTTACAGTAAAAGGTCTCACTACTGCTGCAAGCATATGGGCCGTAGGATGTATTGGCCTTGTAGTAGGTGGAGGCTATTATGAACTAAGTACCATCTCTACCTTAACTGTTTTTATTACTTTAAAGATATTTGGAAAAGTACAATATAAATACGAAAATACTTATGAAGTATATCTATTTCATATAAAATATACAGATGATTTTAGCGTTGAAACCTTGTTTCAATACTTGGATAAAAGGAGTCTACAGCTTTTATCCTTACGTTATAATGAAGAGGATGCTGAGTTTACCTTGCGAATCAATAAAAGTTTAGACTATATCGCATTGCTTAAAAGAATATCTGAAGAGAAAAAAATATACTATATAAACACTCAGGTAGAATCAGAGATAAGATGAAGTCCTACTAGTCATACATTATATAAGCATTCTAGGAGGTAATAAATTGGGAAATCATTCGAATCCACTAAGTGAAATACTAAATTCTTGTCCAATTAAAATCACAAAAGTAGAAGTAAACCCTACTAGTTGTAAATGGATATTACATATAGAAGATCCAACGAAATTTGATAAAGAATCTCTTGAAAGTGATTTGATAAGCACGTTTCCAGGCTTAAAATGTGTAGAATTTAAGAATGCAAACAGTCAAAATTCTATAAAAGAGTATCTATCTGGAAAAAAAGAATTTATCAAACAGGTTATCCGTAGCAAACATCCCGAAGTATTCTTACCAAAGAACAATTGGTCTCTTAAAGGAAATATTATTGAAATACCAATTTTTCTTAAAGAAGATTTTGAAGATTTAACTCAATCGGATATATGTCAGCAGATTCATAATTATTTGAGAGAAGCAGATTCAGTAAATTTACAATTTAAGTTTGTATACAAAGGTAAAATTGAAGATATGGCCCAAGAAATTCAAAAAGAAAAAGAGAATTTAAAAGTACAGATTTCGAAAGAATCTTTTAGTACAAACAATAAAAAAGCATCTCCAGGACGGAGTGCGGATAAGGTCATATTCGGAAAGCGAATTACCTCAGATGCTATAAAAATTGTAGATTGCGCACCAGATGAGCAATCTATTATATTAGGAACTGTCTTTAAAGTAGATTACAAGGATATTAAGAATAATAAAGCCATCATTATATTTAACATCACAGACTATACAAGTTCTATGACTGTTAAATTTTTTATTCTGCAGGACAAAAGGGATGAAACATTAGAAAGAATAAAAGGAGCTAGTGCGCTAAAAGTAATGGGAAGAGTTGAGTACGATACTTTTGCCAGAGAATACGTTTTTATGGCCAATGGCATTGAAGAAGCGCAAATACAGATTAAGACAGATAATGCAGAAGAAAAACGAGTAGAACTTCACCTGCATAGTCAGTATAGTGCTATGGACTCTGTAGCCAAAATTGAAAAAGCAGTGAAAAAAGCCTTGTCTTATGGGCATAAAGCCTTAGCCATTACAGACCATGGAGTTTTACAGGGCTTTCCTGAGGCTATGGAGTACACTAGGGGAAAAGACATTAAAATGATTTACGGCTTAGAGGGCTATCTCGTTGATGATAAAAAAAGTGCCAAGTGGGGTAAGAAAGATGGAAATCTAGATGGTACATTTATCGTCTTTGATTTAGAAACAACAGGTCTATCTTCTAGAAAAAATGAAATCATCGAAATAGGGGCCGTAAAGGTTCACAATCATCAAATTGTTGAAACCTTTGGCTCCTTTGTCAAACCCAAAGAAAAGATCCCTATGAAGATTACTGAGCTAACGGGAATTACGGACAGCATGGTAGCTAATGCAGAGACTATCGAAGCAGTACTTCCTAAGTTTTTGGATTTTTGCCAGGATTATATTTTAGTGGCTCATAATGCAAAATTTGACCTATCCTTTTTAGAGAAGGCTTGTCATATTTGTAATATGCCAAAAGACTTTTCAGCAATTGATACCCTTTCTCTTGCCCGAAATGCCATTCCAGAAATCAGTAGACACAATTTAAAGGCGTTGACAAAATACTATAAAATCAATTTAGAAAACCATCATCGAGCAGTAGATGATGCTATGGCTACAGGAAAGGTCTTTATTCAACTGCTTAAAACCTGTAAAGACAAAGGCGCTAGTAGAGCTAATGATATTGATAAGGTCTTTGATAATGAGCTAGCCATTCAAAAGATGGATACCTATCACATTATTATCTTAGTCAAAAATAATACTGGACTTAAGAATTTATACAAATTAGTATCAATGGCTCATTTAAAATACTTTTACAAGAGGCCCAGAATACCAAAAAGTGTCCTAGCTAAGTATAGGGAAGGTTTAATTATTGGTTCTGCTTGTGAAAGCGGGGAATTGTTTCAGAGCATTTTAAAAGAAGCTTCCAATGAAGAGATTGAAGATATTGCGAATTTTTATGATTATTTAGAAATTCAGCCCTTAGGCAATAATCAATTTCTAATTGATAAGAATATCGTTAGTTCAGTAGAGGATTTAATTGATATCAATAAAAAAATCATTCAATTAGGAAAAAACTGCTCAAAACCTGTAGTTGCTACTGGAGACGTGCACTTTTTAGATCCTCATGATGAGTATTTTAGACGCATCCTGATGCATGGTCAAGGTTTTAGTGATGCAGAAAACCAACCACCATTATATTATCGAACTACACAAGAAATGTTGGATGAATTCTATTATTTAGATCAAGATACTGCAAAAGAAGTAGTTATCACAAATCCGAATAAGGTGGCAGATGCAATAGAGAAAATTTTGCCGATCCCTGATGGTACTTTTCCTCCAGTAATAGAAGGTTCTGATCAAGAGATTACAGACATGGTAATGAACAATGCCTATGAAAAATACGGAAACCCACTTCCTGAAGCTGTAGCTAAAAGAGTAGATCGAGAGCTGACTTCTATCATTAAAAATGGCTATTCTGTACTTTATTTGGTAGCCCAACGACTCGTTAAGAAGTCAAATGATGATGGATATTTAGTAGGATCAAGAGGTTCTGTTGGTTCATCTTTAGTTGCTACATTTAGCAATATTACAGAAGTAAACCCACTACCGCCTCATTATGTCTGCCCTCAGTGTAAGAATTCAGAGTTCCTTGACAGCAGTCAATACGGTGTCGGACCAGATTTACCAGACAAAGACTGCCCAAGCTGTGGGGCAAAATATCATAAAGATGGCTTTGACATTCCCTTTGAAGTTTTCTTAGGTTTTGATGGAGACAAAGAGCCTGATATCGACTTAAACTTCTCTGGGGATTATCAACCAATCGCCCACAAATACACAGAAGAACTCTTTGGAGAAGGTAAAACTTTTAAGGCTGGTACAATAGGTACTGTTGCTGAAAAAACAGCCTATGGCTTTGTGGCTCATTATTTAGAAGAAACAGGTAAGCAGGTTACCGGTGCAGAAATTGATCGGTTAGTGGCAGGGTGTACAGGTATAAAAAGGACTACTGGTCAGCATCCAGGGGGCATCATGGTTGTACCTGAAGATAAAGATATATTTGATTTTTGTCCTATTCAAAGGCCTGCTGATGATACAAATTCTACTATTACTACTACCCACTTTGACTATCATTCTATAAGTGGTCGTCTTCTTAAATTAGATATTCTTGGACATGATGACCCTACTGTTATACGCATGTTAGAGGATTTAACAGGAGTAGATGCAACAAACATTCCCCTGGACGATAAAGAAACCATGAGCATATTTACTTCAAATGAAGTACTTAAATTGGAAGATCCAGATATGGGATCTCCTCTTGGTACCTATGGAATACCAGAATTTGGAACAAGCTTTACTCAAAGCATGCTTCTAGACACAAAGCCAACGGCTTTCGCCGATCTAATTCGGATCTCTGGCTTGTCTCACGGTACAGACGTCTGGCTTGGTAATGCTCAAACCCTTATTCAAGAAGGAACTTGTACGATTAAAGACGTTATTAACACTCGAGATAGTATTATGATTTATCTTATGCAAAAGGGACTACCACCTAAAACTGCCTTTGTAATAATGGAAAAGGTTCGTAAAGGTAAAGGACTGACGGAAGAAGATATTATAATTATGAAGGAACACGATGTGCCAGATTGGTATATTGATTCTTGCCAAAAGATTAAGTACATGTTCCCAAAAGCTCATGCAGCAGCTTATGTAACGATGGCTTTTCGTATTGCATATTTTAAAGTTCATTATCCATTAGCTTATTATGCAACCTATTTTTCAATACGAGGAGAAGATTTTGACGCCCACGTAGCTGTACAAGGAAAAGAGTTTGTAAGAAAAGAAATTAAAATGATTAGAGATAAAGGTAATGATGCTACGACAAAAGAAAAATCAAAACTAACGGTTTTAGAATTGGTTTTAGAGATGTACTGTAGGGGATTTGGATTTTTGCCTGTTGATTTAATGGAATCGCATTTTAATAAATTCCTTATCAAAGAAGATAAACTACTCCCACCTTTTAATGGACTAGAGGGGATTGGAGAAAAGGCAGCACAAAATCTGTACGAAGCAAGAGAAGAAGGACCGTTTCTCTCTATAGAAGATTTGCAAAGAAGAAGTAAAATCAGTAAATCAAATATAGATGTCCTAAGCAAACACGGAGCCATTAACTTCTTGCCAGACACCAACCAAATATCTTTATTCAGTCTTTAATTAATAATCGTTGGACTTTACGCGTTAGAGGCTATACTTTGAATGCTAGTCTCTAGTCGCTAGACTCTAGCACTTAGGCTACCAATGGTAGCCATAAGCTAGTGACTAATGACTAGGGACTGACCTAATAGGAATACTCCAGAGCTAGCGACTGAATTTAGAAGGCATAATATTCCTTGAATTTGCATATAATTAATGATATGATATAATAAGACAAAAGAAAGTATCGATTCATGTAAAGAGTGGGGAGCATCCCACTCTTTACTGTTTAGATGGAGGTTTCTATGGCAAAAATCAAAACAGAAGAAGTAGTATTCGACCTTGCAAAACCAATTACTGATGAATATGATTTTGAATTAGTGGATGTTGAATATAAAAAAGAAGGTCAAAATTGGTATTTACGCGTTTATATTGACAAAGATGGCGGTATTACGTTAAATGACTGTGAAATGGTTAGCAATAGACTTAGCGACATATTAGATGAAAAAGATCCAATTGACGGAAGTTACTTTTTAGAAGTATCTTCACCTGGTTTAGATCGACCATTAAAAAAAGAAAGAGATTTCATTCGCTATATGGATAGAGAAGTTGAAATAAGTCTTTACCAAGCAGTAAATAATTCAAAGAATTATAAGGGAATCAATAAGGGGATTAAAGACGATATACTGACTATTGAGCTAGAAGACCATGGTTTATTAGAAATTCCCATGAAATCAGTAGCGTCGGTAAGATTGTATTTTGAATTTTAGTTGGAGGTAACAGATGAATAAGGAGTTTATTCAAGCACTTGATGAAGTGGAAAAGGCAAAAGGAGTAAAAAAAGACGAGCTGATTGATGCAATCGAAGCCGCTATTGCTTCCGCCTATAAGAAAAATTATGGAACAAGCCAAAATGTGAAAATTAATATTAATCGAGAAAATGGAGAAATAAAAGTATTTTCCTTAAAAGAAGTAGTAGAAGAAGTGTTCGATGAGTTGCTAGAAATTAATTATGAACAAGCAAAGCAATTAAATGAACAATACGAAATTGGTGATATGGCAGAAGTTGAGGTAAAACCTAAGAATTTTGGTCGTATTGCTGCACAAAATGCAAAACAGTTGGTTGTACAAAGAATAAAGGAAGCAGAAAGAAACATTGTATACGATGAATTTATTGAACGAGAAGATGAAATCCTTACAGGAATTATTCAGAGAAAAGAAAAAAACAATGTGTTTATAGACATTGGCAAAACGGAAGGAATACTCGCTCCTACAGAACAAATTCTCGGGGAAGACTATTCTCAAAATAAGAGGATTAAAGTTTATATCTTAGAAGTAAAGAAAACTACAAAAGGTCCTCAAGTATTCGTTTCTAGAACCCATCCTGGTTTAGTAAAAAGATTATTTGAAAGTGAAGTTCCTGAAATCTTTGATGGTACAGTTCAAATCAAATCCATTTCTAGAGAAGCTGGTTCAAGAACAAAAATCGCCGTTTACGCATCAGATCTTAATGTGGACCCTGTAGGCTCTTGCGTTGGTCCTAAGGGTGCGAGAGTTCAATCTATTGTAGATGAATTAAATGGGGAAAAAATAGATATAATTAAATGGAGCGAAAATCCAATGGAATATATTTCTACTGCTCTTAGTCCTGCGAAAGTTTTAAAGGTTGAGGCAAAAGAAAATGATAAATCTGCTCTAGTAATTGTAGATGATTATCAATTATCTCTTGCAATTGGTAAGGAAGGTCAAAATGCTCGATTAGCTGCTAAATTGACAGGTTGGAAAATAGATATTAAGAGCAAAAGCCAATATGAGGAACATGCAAAATTAGAGGATATTGAGGATTCCATTTTTGACGATTTAGATTTAGACTTAGAATAAGGTTCAAGCTTTAAGGAGGCCTATATATGAAGAAAATACCTCAAAGAACTTGTATAGTCTGTAAAGATAAAATTGATAAAAGAGACTTAAATCGCATAGTAAGCACAAAAGAAGGAGATCTGTTTTACGACCCAACAGGAAAAGCCAATGGCAGAGGTGCTTACATATGCAGCAAAGACAGCTGTATTGATAGTATAGTTAGTACAAACATGCTAAATAAAACTTTTAAACGAGAAGTATTAAAAGAAGTAAAAGAAAAGCTTAGAGAAGATGTAATAAATGGAAAAAAACAATAGCGTTTTTTCGTTGTACTAAAATCATATGATAACAACTATAAATGGATAGGGGGAATTTGATGAGTAAAATAAGAGTATATGATTTGGCAAAAGAATTAAATGTTTCAAGCAAGGATTTAGTAAAAAAGTTAAATGATCTGGATATTCCAGCTAAAAACCATATGAGTGCCCTTACAGAACAAGAAGTGAGATACTTTAAAAGCCATCAAAATAATGTGAATACGGTGAAGGATCAAAAGGCAAATGAGTCAAAAGCAAATGAAAATGTAAAAAAAGATCCTCACAACAACAATAAAACAACGGTAGGAGCAAATCATAAAAAGCACCAAAATACTGCCACTAAAAGCAGTCAGAATAACACCCATAATGACTCTACCAAAAATAATAATAACAGTCAGAATAACACCCATAATAATTCTGCAAAAAACAATAACAATAATAAGGGTTTTAGCAATCAAAATAAAAACACAAAGAATCATGAAGGTAAAGGGGCAAGTCCATCGAAAACGCACAACACAAACAAAAAGAAAGACATTAACAAACCTAAGGTTACACCTGTAAAAATTGACAATAGTAAAAGAGTTAAAAAAACGAAAACAGATTATAAAAAAAGAAAAACAGAAGAAACTAAAGTTGAAGAGACAATTCTTTTACCATCACAAATTACAGTCGGCGATCTTGCATCTAAAATCAATATCTCTGTTACAGAGATTATTACGCACTTGATTAAATTAGGCATTATGGCATCCATTAATCAAGAAATCGATTTTGATACTGCTGAGGTCATTGCAAGTGAATTAGATATTAAAGTAGAATTAGAAAATGTGGAAGAAGAAGTACACAGTATCTTAGAAGAATACGAAGATGAAGATGATGAAAAAGACCTAATGAAAAGACCTCCTGTTATTACGGTAATGGGCCATGTTGACCATGGTAAAACATCCCTACTAGATGCTATTCGTCATACAAGTGTCACTTCAAGAGAAGCTGGTGGCATTACACAACACATTGGTGCTTATACGGTTCAAATAAACAATGAATCTATTACCTTTATCGATACTCCTGGTCATGAGGCATTTACTGCTATGCGTTTAAGAGGAGCTCAAATTACAGATATCGCTATTTTAGTAGTAGCTGCTGATGATGGCGTTATGCCACAGACTGTTGAAGCGATCAACCATGCAAAAGCTGCAAAGGTGCCGATTATCGTAGCCATAAATAAAATCGATAAGGAAAGTGCAAATCCTGACCGAGTTCTTCAAGAATTGACCGAACATGGATTAATTGCAGAAGCTTGGGGTGGGGATACCATTTGTGTTCCTGTGTCTGCTCATACTGGAGAAGGTATTGATACGCTGCTCGAGATGATCCTTTTATCTGCTGAAATGCTTGAACTCAAAGCAAATCCAAAGAGACTAGCAAAGGGAAGCGTTGTAGAAGCTCAATTAGATAAGGGTAGAGGAGCAGTAGCAACTTTGCTTATTAATACAGGTACATTACGCATTGGAGACATTGTCGTATCTGGTACAACCTATGGTAAAGTTCGTGCAATGGTCAATGATAAAGGGAAAAGATTAAAGTCAGCTGGTCCATCTGCTCCAGTAGAAATTATTGGTCTTTCCGAAGTGCCAGAAGCTGGAGATGAGTTTTATGTCGTAAAAGATGATAAAACAGCTAGACAAGTCTCTGAAATGAGAAAACATTATCTAAAAGACCAACAAGTTAAAAAGAGCGCTCCACTTTCATTAGATGATTTATACAATCAAATACAAGAGGGGGCCGTAAAGGATATTAATATCGTCATTAAGGCTGATGGTCAAGGTTCTGTGGAAGCCTTAAAGCAATCCTTGTTTAAGCTTACAAATGATGAGGTCCGAGTAAATGTAATACACGATGGCGTAGGTGCTATTTCTGAATCAGATGTTTTATTGGCATCGGCTTCTAATGGTATTATCATTGGTTTTAATGTTCGCCCAGGTGCAAATGTATCTAAAATAGCCGAAAAAGAAGCAGTAGATATTCGGTTATACCGAGTAATCTATGATGCAATAGAAGATGTAGAAGCAGCTATGAAGGGTATGCTAGATCCTGAATTTAAGGAAGTAGTCGTGGGTACTGCAGAAGTTCGTGAAACCTTTAAAGTGCCTAATATCGGCATAATTGCAGGTATTTATATTACAGATGGTAAAATCGCCCGAAATAACGACGTCAGAGTAATAAGAGATGGCATAGTTGTTCAAGAAGGCTCGATTTCCTCTTTGAAACGCTTTAAGGATGATGCAAAAGAAGTTGTTCAAGGCTACGAATGTGGTCTAGGTATTGAAAAATTCAATGACCTTAAAGAAGGAGATATTATAGAGGCCTTTACAATGGAAGAAATCCCTAGATAAGGAAGATTTATTATGTCAACTAGAATACAGCGAATTAACGAGACACTAAAACAAGAACTCAGCCATTATATTCGGTTTGAGTTGAAAGATCCAAGATTAAATAATGATATGATAAGCATTATCAGAGTAGAAGCAACAGGTGATTTACGTTTTGCAAAAGTATTTGTAAGCATCTTTGAAAATGCCCCTGATAAAAAGAAGGAAATGCTTGAAATCCTTAAAAAATCTGCTGGGTTTTTGAGAAAACAAATTGGCAAGAGCCTGACAACTCATTACACACCAGAACTTTTATTTGAACTAGATAATTCTATCGAGTACGGTGTTCATATTGATCATTTACTTCGCAAGATTAATCATAAGGATAATTAGTATGGATCATATTATAAAAGCAATTCACAAGTATCAAAGCTTTGCAATCAGTAGCCATAGAAATCCTGATGGAGACTCTATTGGCTCCTGTATTGCCTTAGGCTTAGCATTAAAAAAACTAGGAAAATCCGTCACTTATATTATGGATGATATCCCTCAAAAATTTGAATTTTTAGATGAGGTTAAGAATTTCAAAGTAGATGCATCGGAGCACTTTGATGTAGTCGTATGCTTAGATTGTTCAAATATTGCACATCTACATAATAGCCAAGATTTATCTAATGGTGACCTCATCATTAATATAGACCACCATATTAGCAATACAAATTATGGTGGATTAAACTATATAGATTCTGTTGCAAGTGCTACAGGTGAAATCATCTATGAACTTATATGCAAACTGTCCATCCCTATAGATAAAGATATGGCTGTTGCATTGTATGTGGCAGTTGTAACGGATACAGGAAATTTTAAATACAGTAATGTGACTTATAAAACCCATGCTATCGTTTCTGAATTATATAAAATCTCAGATATTTATTGGAAAATTAATACTATAATATTTGATCAAAATTCTTATGAGGGTATGAAGATTATCGGTAAATCCTTAGAAAACTTGTACTTAACTCATGAGAACAGAATATCTGTAATAGCTTTGTCCTTAGAAGATCTAAAAGAGTACGACAATGTAGATCTAGAAGGCATTATTAATTACGCAAGAGATATTAAAGGCGTTGAAGTGGCAGTATTTGCTAAAGAAGTAGAACCGAATTTATTTCGCGTATCCTTTAGAGCTAATGGAGATTACGATGTGAGTACACTAGCTACTATATACGGCGGAGGCGGACATAGCAAGGCAGCAGGTTGCACAATAAGGGGCAATAGCCTTAAAGATATCATGAATGATATAACACATAATATTGCAAAGGACTTACAATGAACGGAATTATAAGTATTAATAAATCACAAGGTATGACCTCACACGATGTAGTCTACAAAGTTCGAAGAATTCTTCATACAAAAAAAATTGGACATACAGGTACATTAGACCCTATTGCAGAGGGTGTTTTGCCCCTTACTATTGGCCAAGGGACTAAAATCTCCCAATTTATTGTAGAAAAAGAAAAAGAGTATGTAGCAGAACTTTCATTTGGCACTAAGACAGATAGTTTTGATCGAACAGGTCAGATAATAGGACAAGCTGATAAAATAATCACAGAGGATGAGTTAAAAAAGACTCTTCTTTTATTTACTGGAGAGATTGAACAAGTACCGCCTATTTATTCTGCTATAAAAGTAGATGGTAAGAAGCTGTACGAATATGCTAGGGAACAGATACAAGTGGAAATCAAAGCTCGGAAGATTTCCATCCGCGAAATAGAACTTCTTCATTTTGAATTTCCTAACGCCAAAATAAGAGTTGCCTGTTCAAAAGGTACTTATATTCGATCTTTATGCAATGATATTGGAGAAAAGTTAGGCACCTTCGCACATATGACCTCTTTGATTCGAACAAAGAGTGGCCCTTTTCACCTTGATAAAGCCATAAGTCTAGAGCAACTTGAAGCATTAAGCTCAGAAGAGATCAAACAACACTTGTACCCAATGGATTTTCCACTTGAACATTTAATTCGAGTTGATGTGCAACCTTTTTCAGCAAAGTATCTGCTCAATGGAAATCCTTTGATTCAAAAAAATATTGTACAAAATATAAATGATATTCCACTCTGCGAAAAGGTTCGAATTTACTTAAATGATGAATTTAAAGGGGTTGGTCTTATGGAAAATAAAGACTATTATCGAATCAAACCCTTAAGATTATTTACGAACCAATAAATCAAGCCTAACAGGCTTTTCTAATGTAATAGGAAAGTCCTACTTTTGACATTGGCTCCTGCCCAGTCATCCTGAGCGTAAGCGAAGGATCTTGACCCAAAAGGAATACCCCAACGCTTGTGACTAATGACTAGCAACTAAAGTGCCACAGGCACTTTCTTGTAACCACGTGCTTATGAAGACAGATACACCGAAACAATCTAGGTTTTTAGTAAGGAGACATAATATGGAGTCCATAGTATTAAATAAAGACACAAAACTACATTTTGATACATCTGTAGCCTTAGGCTTCTTTGACGGCATTCATTTAGGTCATAGAATGCTTATTGAAACAATGAAAAAAAGGGCAGAAGAGAAAAAATTACATAGTTGTGTTGTGACTTTTAATAGACATCCCTTGACGATCGCTTTTCCTAAATATGCTCCAATGCTCATATTATCTAATGAAGAAAAGGTCAAAATTTTAGAGACAATGAATATTGATCAATTAGTATTTCTGAAGTTTACTGAAGAAATGATGAATTATGAACCGATAAGATTTGTTGAAGAAATCTTAGTTGGTCAATTAAATATAAAGCATGTAGTTGTAGGATTTAATTATAATTTTGGATATAAAGGTATGGGCTCCCCTCAGTTACTTAGTCAACTAGGTGAAAAACATGGCTTTGAAGTAGACATCGTCGGCGAATATCAAGTAGAGCGTCAAACGGTGAGCAGTTCCTTTATTCGAAATTTAATTTCTACTGGAAAAGTGGATGCAGTAGAAAAATATATGGGCAGAAAATTTTCCATTTCAGGGGAAGTAATTGAAGGGAAAAAAATCGGTAGGCAATATAATTTTCCTACTGCTAATATAGAAGTAAAAGGGAATCAAATTACTCCTGAACCGGGAGTTTATTACACTCATGTTATATATAAGGGTAAAGAATATCACGCTCTTACTAATGTAGGTCACAATCCTACCTTTGCGAATCATCCGTTTAGAATTGAGTCTTATATTTACGACTTTTCAGAAACCATATACGGTGAAAAAATCAAAGTAATCTTTTATAAAAGAATAAGAAAAGAAAAAAAGTTTAATAATATTAATGATTTGTTTAAACAAATCCAACATGATATCGCCACTATTAAGGAGAAGTACGTTCTATGTTCTAAGATCTAAGTTTTATGTAAAAGCAAATAAATGATTATTTATTTGCTTTTAATACACTGTCGTGTTATAATCATACTGTTAATTTTAACCTTTATCTGTGTTTATTGAATCTCCAACAATATACTCTGATAGAGGCGTTTAACAAAAACATTTAGGAGGAAAGAAAATGAGTTTAAGTAAAGAAAAGAAACAAGCTATCATCGATGAGTACAAGTTAACAGAAGGAGATACTGGTTCTCCAGAAGTGCAAATTGCTCTATTAACTTATAGAATCAATGAATTAACAGAGCATTTCAAAATCCACAAAAAAGATCACCATTCAAGAAGAGGTTTATTAAAGCTTGTAGGACAAAGAAGAGGTTTATTAAATTACCTGACTAAAAAAGATATCAATAGATATCGTTCAATTATCGAAAAATTGAACATCAGAAAATAAATCGTAACAGATGATTAAGGGCGGAGATATCCGCCTCTTGCTTTATCTGGGTTTAAATAAACATGAATTGCAAAATATAGAAGTAACTGAACTACGAAAGGAGGAATACAATGACACATGTATTTAAAAAAATGATTGCAGGCAGAGAGTTAATCGTAGAAATCGGAGAGTTGGCGCAACTTACCAATGGTTCTGTATTTCTAAAATATGGACAAACTAATGTCTTAGTAACTGCTTGCGCTTCCAAAAAACCAAGAGAAGGAATAGATTTCTTTCCGCTAAGCTGTGATTACGAAGAAAAACAATATTCCGTTGGAAAAATTCCAGGAGGATTTATCAAGAGGGAAGGAAGACCTTCTGAAAAGGCGATTCTTTCTTCTAGATTAATAGATAGACCGATACGACCATTATTCCCTGAAGGATTTCGAAATGATGTACAAGTTGTAGCTACAGTAATGAGCGTGGAGCAAGATAATTCTCCAGAAATCGTTGCAATGCTAGGCTCTTCTATTGCATTATCTGTTTCAGATATTCCATTTGATGGACCAACTGGTTCTGTTTTAATTGGTTTAATTGATGGCGAATTTATCGTCAATCCTACAGTAGAACAAAGAGAGAAAAGTGATTTGCACTTAACGGTTTCTGGTACAAAAGATGCAATCATGATGGTAGAAGCTGGAGCTAACGAAATATCAGAAGAAACGATGCTAAAAGCAATTCTATTTGCTCATGAGCAAATAAAAGATTTAGTTGCATTCCAAGAAGAAATCATAAAAGAAATTGGCAAAGAAAAAATCCAAATAGATCTTTTCAAACCAGATGAAAATATCGAAAAAGAAATTCGCGATTACGCATCTTCTAAACTTGCTGAGGCAATAAAGACAGAGGAGAAATTAGAAAGACAAGAGAAAATTGACGCTGTTAATGCAGAAATCATGGAAATCTACTTAGAAAAATATCCAGATAATAAAAGAGATATTGATGAAGTAGCTTACAATATGTTAAAAGAAGAAGTTCGCAGAATGATTGTTCATGATAAGATTAGACCTGACAATAGAGCACTGAATGAAATTAGACCAATTACTTGTAAAGTTGGAAAACTTGACCGAGTTCACGGGTCTGGACTCTTTACAAGAGGTCAAACTCAAGTAATGTCTGTAGTCACGCTAGGGGCATTAGGTGATGTACAAGTTCTAGACGGACTTTCTGAAGAAGAAGTCAAAAAGAGATATATTCACCACTACAATTTCCCATCCTTTAGCGTTGGTGAAACAAGACCTATGCGTGGACCAGGTAGACGAGAAATAGGGCATGGTGCATTAGCAGAGAGAGCATTATTACCTGTTATTCCATCTGAGGACGATTTTCCATATACTATTCGTGTAGTATCTGAAGTATTAGGCTCAAATGGATCTTCATCCCAAGCAAGCGTTTGTGGAAGTACCTTATCCTTATTAGATGCTGGTGTTCCAATTAAAGCACCTGTAGCAGGTGTTGCTATGGGCCTTATTAAAGATGAAGATCAAGTAGCTGTTCTAACAGATATACAAGGTATGGAAGACTTTTTAGGAGATATGGACTTTAAGGTAGCTGGAACAGATAAGGGAATTACAGCTATTCAAATGGATATTAAAATTCACGGTATCGATGAAAATGTCCTTCGAAATGCCCTTCAGCAAGCATTAAAGGGAAGACTCTTTATCCTGGATAAAATGAATGAAGTTATTTCAGAACCAAAAGATGATTTATCTCCATATGCACCAAGAATCATTACAATGGAAATTAAACCAGATAAAATCAGAGACGTAATTGGCTCTGGTGGAAAAGTAATCAATAAGATTATTGACGAAACAGGCGTTAAAATTGATATTACAGACGATGGAAAAGTATTTATCTCCTCTCCAGATTCCATTTCTGCTGAACGAGCAAAAGAAATCATCGGCAATATCACAAAGGAATATGCAGTCGGCGAAGTATATCTAGGCAAAGTTAGTCGAATCGCAAAATTCGGAGCATTTGTAGAATTACCAGGCGGCAAAGAAGGGATGGTTCACATTTCTAAATTAGCTCATGAAAGAGTTAATGAAGTAGAAGATGTAGTCAAAATTGGTGACGAAGTCACTGTAAAGGTTATGGAAGTTGACCAACAAGGACGAATCAATCTATCAAGAAAAGCAACTCTTCCAAGGCCAAAGACAAATCATGATGATAAATAAGAGCCTTCGGCTCTTTGGTCGCTAGTCTTTAGTCACTAGCATCAGGGTATTCCTTTAAGGTCAAGATCCTTCGCTTGCGCTCAAGGATGACTCGGCAGGTGCTAGGGTCAAAAGCAGGACTTGCATATTAAATAATTGTTACAAAAGATACTATTATTGCTAGTAGAGACACATAGACTTCGGGGTTTATGTGTTTTTTTGATAATCGCTGAAGGCGGAAAGCTAAAAGCGGAACTCGCTAGATAGTATTTTTCTGCTTCAAAGTTTTTCCCATTCAACTATCCAACTTTTATTATTAAGGAGTAAACAATGAACAAAATAAAAATTCGAATTATTAACAAATCAAAAAGCTCTCTCCCTGCTTACCAAACAGAAGGCGCTGCTGGGATGGATTTATATGCTAATCTTGATGAACCGGTCATTATAGAGAAAGGTAAGATTAAATTGATTCCTACTGGCCTTTTTATTGCCTTGCCTCTAGGATATGAAGCTCAAATTCGCTCTAGAAGTGGAATGACTCTAAAACATGGAATCGTAGTGGCTAATGGAATAGGTACGATTGATTGTGACTATAGAGGTGAAATTCAGATTATCCTCATCAATCTAGGGGAAAAAGATTACACTATAAACCCTGGCGAGAGAATTGCTCAAATGGTTATCAATCAATACTCTAAGGCAGTATTTGAAGAAGTAGAAGTTTTAGACGATACATTGCGTGGAGAAGGCGGTTTTGGACACTCAGGCGTCTAAAGCGCCGAAGGCACTTTAACTGCAAGCTATTAGCTATCAGTATTTTGCATAACAATTAGCAATTGCCGAACAATAGTTGGGTAGTAATTAAACAATCGTTTAGTTTTGTAATTTAGTTACTATCTAAACCATCTTTATATGTAGTTGAATCTTTGACCTGTGAGACTTGACCCTAGCACTGGTGGCTGGTAACTGAACGCTGATAGCTAAAGTGCTTCGGTGCTTTTGCTTACCACCTTAAAACTTACCACCTGTTTTTAATCATATTTCTCCGAAAACCCTCATATAAATACATAAGATGAAGTTGGAGGCGGATGAAATGAGATTTGGCGAATTAAGAGACCGAGAAATAATAAATATTGAAACTGGCGAAAAATTGGGCACTTTTGGCAATTGCGAATTAGATATTGACATCTCCACAGGACAGATTATATCTATTATCGTCATAGAAGGTGCAGGCTCCTTTTTTTCCTTTTTAGGAAAACAGGAAGAATCTAAAACAGTGATTCCTTGGGAAAATATTAAAAAAATTGGAAAAGACACCATTATGGTATGCATTTAAATGAACGATGATTGAACAGTTGTCACAAAGAAGTATTATCGCTAATATAGTCACAGAGATTTTATCGTTTATGTGTTTTAATAATAGTGGAAAGCGGAACTCACTAAGTGGTACTTTTCCACATTCGCTTTCAGCTTTCCGCTTAAAAGTTTTTCCCGTCCAATGAACCAACCGACCAACGATTTTTTAATGTATAAATATTAAGTCAAACCACATACTATAGTAAGATTGAATCTTTTAACTATAATATGGTGGTGTGATATGAACAATAAGAATATATCTCAGAATATTAACCAAAACGAGAACAACAACGAATTACAAAATTTACAAGAATTAGGACAAGTAAATATTCCTGATTTTGAAAGCAGTATTTTTACTCTCCCTATTATTGGGGAAATTGAAGGTCATGGGGAATTACCTCAAGGGAGAAAATCCACAAAATACGAACACGTAATCCCTCAACTTCTAGCAGTAGAACAAAACCCTAAGTATGAAGGTCTATTTCTTATCATTAATACCGTAGGAGGAGACGTAGAAGCAGGGCTCGCTCTTTCTGAGCTCATTTCAAGCATGAAAAAACCAAGCGTATCTCTAGTGATTGGTGGAGGGCACAGTATTGGAGTGCCATTATCCGTAAGTACAAATCACTCCTTTATCGCACCTACAGCTTCTATGACCATCCATCCTATTCGAACAAGCGGATTAGTCATTGCTGTATCTCAAAGCTTCGAATATTTCCAAAAAATGCAAGAAAGAATCGTCTCTTTTGTAGAAAAAAATTCTAAGATACAAAAAGACCGTTTTGAAGAACTCATGTTAAACAATAGAGAGATGGCGAATGACTTAGGTAGCATACTTGTAGGACAAAAAGCTGTGGATGAAGGTTTGATTGATTCTGTAGGGGGATTAAGCGATGCCCTTATTAAGATTCAGGGGCTTATTGATGAGAGAAAAACCGAAAGCTAAAAGTATAGAATTAAAGGTATAAGGTGTAAATTTGTTATGCACAGTTTAAGGCTGTGCATTTTTATTTCATTATAAAAGTCTTATTTCTGATGTAGATCTTATACGTGTCATTCTAAGCGTTAACGAGAAATCTTGACCCAAAAGGAATACCCTAATGCTAGTGAGTAAAGACTAATAGCTAGCGACTAATGCGCCATCAGGAGTTTTGTGGTAAAATATAGAGTAGAACCTGAGGTGATTAAATGGCATCGACCACACAAACAAAGAAAAATACGAGAAAAAAAAGCACTCGTAAAAAAAACACTAAGAAAGTAGATTTTAGAGACACAAAGTTATTTAGTGAAATTGTTGGATTAATATTTGTTTTATTCGGATCGTTTGGATTTTATGCCCTAGTGGCTAAAGAAGCTGGAGCAATTGGAAATTCTTTAGGATCCTTATTTCACTTTCTATTTGGAAAAAGTAGTTATCTCTTTACCATATTTATTATAGTCCTTGGAATATACTTTATTGTAAAAGGACTGACCTATTGGATGTCCGTAGTACTTCCATTAGCTTTGTTTACTTTGAATTTTAGTATTGCAATTACCATGATCGATGATCTTATCATTGAGAATATCTTTAGCTTAAACATCTTTCAAACAGCATTACATACAAATGATGGTGGTGGATTTATAGGTATCTTTTTTACTTCGATTTTGGTAAAATTATTTTCTACATATGGTACAATTATTATCTTGCTTATCACTACTCTTATTGCAAGCATCTTGATTTCGCGAAAATCACTCTATGAGGGAATTGTAGAGTTTAGAGAAAATCATAAAAATCGACCTAAAAGAAAAATTCTACCTAATCTTGAATTCCCTATTGAAAAGCCAGCTTTAAGCAAGTCTAAGAGACATAGTATACTTAAAGAGAAACCATCTACAGAACCAGAAGAAATTGTAGTAAATAAGGATGAAAAAATCAAAATATTAGATTATGCAGATATACGCAATAAAAATATAGAAACAAATCCTACTACAAATAAAGGAATTAAAGTTAAGAATCAAAAAGAGGTAGAAGAAAAGATCATCCAGTTAGAAGACCAAACGAGCAATGGCCCTCTAATTCAAGAGCATATACCAAAAGATTATGTCTTTCCAAGCCCTGATCTATTAAATACGCCTATACCAGCAAATCCTAATAGCAAGAAGGAAATTATTCATAATGCAAGTACCTTAGAAAAAACCCTAAGAGACTTTGGTATCAATACAAAAGTTGTAGAAGTTAGTATGGGACCTAGTGTTACAAGATACGAGCTTCAATTAGAACCAGGAGTAAAGGTGAGCAAAATTGTCAATTTATCTAATGATTTAGCCTTAAGTTTAGCTACTACAAGCGTGCGAATCGAAGCTCCAATCCCTGGTAAATCTGCAGTCGGCATTGAAGTGCCCAATAAAGAGACCGCCATTGTCAATATCAGAGAAGTATTAGATAGTACTACCTTTAAGAATTTCAATAGCAAAATTTGTTTTGCTCTAGGAAAAGAATTATCTGGTAATGTAGTTGTTGGCGATTTAGCTAAGATGCCTCATGTCCTTATTGCAGGGGCAACAGGATCTGGTAAGAGCGTCTGTATTAATTCCATTATTGCAAGTATCCTTTATAAAGCTACCCCTGAGGAAGTAAAGCTCATATTAATCGATCCTAAAATGGTAGAATTAAATAATTACAATGGAATACCACATTTATTAATTCCTGTAGTAACAGAACCAAAACACGCTGCAGGAGCCTTAAATTGGGCTATAAAAGAAATGACAGAGCGTTACAAAACATTTAAAGATCAAGGTGTAAGGGATATTAACAGATATAATCAGGTTGTTGGTGAAAAGGGCAAAAAACTCATGCCAAGGCTCGTCATCATTATAGATGAGTTGGCAGATTTGATGATGGTCTCTCCTAGAGAAGTAGAAAATGCCATTTGTCGTTTGGCTCAACTAGCGAGAGCCGCTGGCATTCATCTCGTCCTCGCTACTCAAAGACCTTCTGTTGACGTTATTACTGGACTGATTAAGGCAAATGTTCCTTCTAGAATCTCCTTTGCAGTATCTTCTTCGGTTGATTCAAGGACGATTTTAGATATGGGAGGAGCCGAAAAGCTCTTAGGTAGGGGAGATATGCTCTATCACCCAGTAGGTGAGGCAAAGCCAGTGCGTATACAAGGTACTTTTATATCCGATATTGAAGTAGAAAAAGTCGTAGAGTTTGTAAAGCAACAGGGGGACCCAAGCTATAGTGAAAAAGTCATTGAAGAAATTAAAGATGTTAAAGTAGCAAAAGACCATGATGACTTTGAAGATGATATGCTCCCCCAAGCTATTGAACTTACCTTAGAATCTGATACCATATCCACATCTATGATTCAAAGGAAACTCAGGGTAGGATACGCAAGGGCAGGTAGAATTATTGATGAAATGGAAGAAAAGGGTATTATCTCTGGGCCGGAAGGAAGTAAGCCTAGAAGGGTATTATTATCAAAAGAAGCATATTACGAAAACATGAAATCACAAGAAGAATAGGAGATTTATTTTTATGAGTTACAATGTTGGGCTAGTATCCCTAGGATGCGCCAAAAATTTAGTGGACTCTGAAATTATGTTAGGCTTAATTGAAAGAGGAAGCTATACTATTACAGAAGACCATTCTAAAGCAGATATCATCATCATTAATACGTGTGGATTTATTGAATCTGCTAAGGAAGAATCAATAGATACGATTCTACAGTTAGGACAGTACAAAGAAAACGGGAATCTTAAGACTCTTATCGCTACAGGTTGTCTTTCAGAAAGATACAAGGATGAACTTCTAAATGAAATTCCAGAATTAGATGCAGTAGTGGGCACTGGAGACTATGAAAATATCGTACAGATTATAGAAGACACTTTGAAAGGAGAAAAGGTCTGCGCTTATGGGCATATTGATCACTCTTTTGATGAATCTTTGCCTCGAAGAATCTCTACACCTAAGTATACCGCTTATGTAAAAATCGGAGATGGCTGTGATAATCATTGTACTTATTGTATTATCCCTTATTTAAGGGGAAAATATAGAAGTAGAAAGATAGAAGATATTAAAAGAGAGGTTGAGCAATTAGTTCATAATGGAGTAAAGGAAATCATCATTATTGCGCAAGATATTACCCAGTATGGAATTGACCTTTACGAAAAACACTCCCTACCAATGCTTTTAAGAGAACTAGAGAAAATTAAGGACTTAAGATGGATTCGATTATTATATGTCTATCCTGAAAACATCGATGAAGATCTCATAGATGTAATTAAGAACAGCGAAAAGGTTTTACACTATTTAGATATCCCTCTTCAGCATACAGAGGATAGTGTCTTAAAGAAAATGGCAAGAAGAACGACAAAGACAAAAATTATAAATCTCATTAATACCCTTCGAAGAGAAATACCAGATATAACCATTCGATCTACTATTATTACTGGTTTTCCTGGTGAAAGTGAAGAAGAGTTTGAATCTATGGTTGAAACTTTAAAAGAGCTTCAAATTGATCGTTTAGGGGTATTTCCTTATTCTTTAGAAGAAGGAACTCCTGCAGCCTTATTAGGCGGTCAGATTGATGAAGAGGTAAAAACAAGACGACAAGAACAAATCCTTGAAATGCAACAAGAAATATCTTTAGCTCATAATGAATCACAGGTTTCAAGAGTTCTAGAGGTGCTTATCGAGGGAGCTACAGATGATCCTAATGTCTTTATAGGGCGTAGCTATATGGATGCGCCAGAGATCGATGGATACGTATATGTCCATTCTCAAAAGAAATTAGAGGAAGGGGATTTGTGTGTCGTTCGAATCGTAGATGCATTAGAATATGATTTAATAGGAGAGATAATAAATGGAGATGAACTTACCAAATAAATTGACTTTATTAAGAGTGATAATGATTCCTATCTTTATCATCTTTATGTTAGGAGAAATGGAAAATGGTCAAACCATTGCTGCCATTATATTTATTTTTGCATCCGCTACAGATTGGTTAGATGGGTACATTGCCCGAAGAGACAATTTAGTCACTACCTTCGGAAAATTTATGGATCCACTTGCAGATAAATTACTCGTATGCTCTGCACTTATTTGCCTTGTAGAAATTGGATTTATTCCCTCTTGGATCGTCATTATCATTATCGCAAGAGAATTTGCTGTAACAGGTCTTCGCACCCTAGCAGCATCAGATAATATCGTCATCGCTGCTAGCTGGTGGGGTAAGATTAAAACCGTAACACAGATGATAGCTATCATAGTAGCTTTATTTAATATCAACTTTAGTATTTACATTATGTATATAGCTACGTTCTTTACCATTCTTTCTGGCGTAGATTACTTCGTCATCAATCGTAAGGTATTTACACATACAAATAATTAAGATTTAATTCCGCAAGGAATCTTAGTTTTCTACACAGTAAAATTGATTTACAACCTTTATAAAGGTAAAAAAAGAAAGAGTGATTAGATGAAAAACAATCCATTAAATAGGCTTCAAAAGTGGATGATGGGCAGAAATGGTGGAGATCAACTCTCCCTTGCATTACTTATACTATCTTTATTGTTATCTATTGTTTCTGGCATATTGGATTTACCTATTATAATCTATATTAGCTATATTCCCTTTGTTCTTGCCGTGTATCGGATATTCTCTAAGAAAGTAGACAAGAGAAGATTAGAAAACTACAAGTTTATGATGAAAGTAAGTCCTATATACTCCTTTTATCATAAAAGAAAAACCACACTAAAAGACAGAAAAACCCACAAATACTTTAAATGCCCAAATTGCAAGCAAGGGCTACGAGTACCTAAAGGAAAAGGAAAAATAAATATTACCTGCTCAAAATGTGGAACAAAATTTATAAAGCAAAGCTGAAGCGCCCTTTTAAGCCGTCAGCGTTTAGCTACCAGTAACTTGCACCCTCGGTGGCATTTGAGAAGGAGTTTATTCAAATTTGTACATAATAAACAAACACTCAAAAAGCAGAAATGAAAAACTTTAGTCACCTTTGTGACATAATGCTGATCGCTGGTTGCTAGCTTTTTAGAGGAATCTTACCTTACCTCGCCTTTAGGCGAAAACGGTTTTGCTCACGACCTTAAAGCTTACTACCTTAAAAATAGGAGATGAATTATTGGACAGTCAAAAAAAAATCACTTGGAGAGGAGGCGCTATGCTTGCACCGGTGCCTCCTGTTATGGTTACTTGCGGTACTTTAGAAAAACCAAATGTATTGACTATTGGTTGGACGGGTATTCTAAATACGATTCCACCAAAAACCTATATATCCGTTCGACCTTCTCGATATTCCTATGATTTGATTAAAGAAAATGGGGAATTTATCATTAACTTAACAACTACTCATATGATAAAAGCAGCGGATTACTGTGGGGTTCGTTCAGGGCGAAATGAAGATAAATTTGCTGTCACTGGTCTTCACATAGAAGAAGCCTCTAAAGTAGCCTGCCCTATGCTTGTAGAGAGCCCTGTATCCTTAGAATGCAGTGTAACAGATGTGGTCTCTTTAGGCTCTCATGACATGTTTATAGCAGATATTTTAGCTGTCAATGTAGACAGCAGTTTTATAGATAAAGACGGAAAATTTCATTTAGATAAGTGTTCTTTAGCTGCTTACGCTCATGGAGAATACTTTTCATTAGGTCAAAAGATCGGCAGCTTTGGTTTTTCCGTAAAAAAGAAGAAAAAGAAGAAGAAAACAAAAGAAAAGGTGGGAAAGGTGGTCGTTAAATGATAGGTGAATTAATTAATGTAGGCACTGAAATTTTAATTGGTGATATTGTAAATACCAATGCACAGTACATTTCAAAGGAGTTATCAAATATAGGTTTTTCTATATACTATCATACAACAGTAGGAGATAACCCCAATCGCTTAAAAGAGACTTTAGAAAATTCTATTAATAGAAGCGATGTAGTCATTTTGACAGGAGGTTTAGGACCTACTCAGGACGATCTTACAAAAGAAATACTAGCTGAAATTTTAGGCGTAGAATTGGTTTTAGATCAAGAAATCTACGATGAAATAACAGAACGCATTTACAAATCCGGCTATTCACAGGTTACACAAAACAATTACAAACAAGCTTATATTCCTAAAGGAGCCTCTCCTATACCTAATTCAAATGGTACAGCCCCTGGTATATTAGCAGAAATGGATAATAAATCAATCATTTTATTGCCAGGACCTCCAAGAGAAATGATTCCTATGTTTGAACAAAAAGTCCTTCCCTATTTAATGAAAAAGACTGACACAAAGTTTTATTCAAACTATTACAAAATTACTTCTATTGGAGAATCTGCAGTAGAAGATCGTTTGCTAGACCTTATTGACAAACAGAAAAATCCTACCATTGCAACTTATGCGAAACCTGGTGAAGTACTTATTCGAGTTACAGCAAATGGAGAATCACGAGAAGAAGTAGAGAGCCTACTTCAGAATTACGATGTAGTAATTAAAGAGAGGTTTGGACAGAATATCTACGCTTTTGAAGATCTCTCTCTCCAAGAAGCTGTAGGAAAATCGTTAGTTGAAAAGAATGTAACCATATCCATTGCAGAATCGTGTACAGCGGGGCAAATCGCCAGCAGATTAAGTGAATTTCCTGGTATATCTCAATCTCTTCATAGCGGCATTGTGTGCTATTCAAACGAAGCGAAGGTTCGTTTTGTAGGCGTACAACAAAAGACTTTAGATGAGTACGGTGCAGTTAGCGAAGAAGTAGCTAGGGAAATGTTACAAGGTCTATATGAAAAGAATAAGACAGATATTGTAGTGGCTACAACAGGTATTGCAGGTCCCGGTGGAGGAAGCGAAGATAAACCCGTAGGGACAGTTTATATTGGGATTTTATACAAAGGTCAATATACAGTGACAAGACATCAGTTTAGAGGAGATCGAAAAAGGATTCAATTATGGGCATCTAATGAAGCTTTAAATAAAATCCGAAAAGCTATAGTATAAATAGCCATCAGCAATCAGCGCCCAGCCATCAGTACTAGGGTCAAGTCTCACAGGTGAAAGCTAAGCTAAAAGTAGATCTAGTAATTAAAGAACAATTTTATTGACTAAAACTTAAGAGTGCTATAGAATGATATAGAACAAACGTTCTGTGTTATGATTTTAAGAAAAAGATTCAATAGTGTATTATAGGGGTACATCTATTATGTATTTATTTAGAAATAAAACGCAATTAGAGTTAAAAGGGAAAGGATGTTCGGATAAACATGACATTAGAAAAAGATAAAGCATTGCAAGCAGCCCTTGGTCAAATTGAAAAACAATTTGGTAAGGGGTCTGTAATGAAATTAGGAGAAGGTACTATAAATAATAATACAGAGGTAATTTCCACATCTTCTATAGGATTGGATATTGCTTTAGGTGTTGGTGGTGTACCAAGAGGAAGAATTATAGAAATCTATGGACCAGAATCTTCAGGTAAAACGACTGTTGCTTTACACATTATCGCTCAGGCACAAAAGAATGGCGGCAATGCTGCATTTATCGATGCAGAACACGCCTTAGATCCTGTATACGCTAAGGCATTAGGTGTAGATATCGATAATCTAATTGTATCTCAGCCAGACAATGGAGAGCAAGCTTTAGAAATCACTGAGGCATTAGTTCGAAGTGGCGCTATTGACATTGTAGTTGTTGACTCTGTTGCTGCATTGGTGCCAAAAGCAGAGATTGAAGGAGAAATGGGCGATTCTCATATGGGGCTTCAAGCTCGTCTTATGTCTCAAGCCCTTAGAAAATTAACAGGTGTTCTTCATAAATCCAATACTACAGCTATATTTATCAATCAATTACGTGAAAAAATAGGCGTCATGTTTGGTAATCCTGAGACAACAACTGGTGGTAGAGCTTTAAAATTCTATTCTTCTATTCGAATGGATGTACGAAGAGTAGAAACATTGAAGCAAGGTCAGGACATGATTGGAAACAGAACAAGAGTAAAAATCGTTAAGAACAAAGTTGCCCCTCCATTTAAAACAGCTGAGTTTGATATTATGTACGGAGAAGGAATCTCAAGAGTCGGAGATGTTTTAGATATTGCAGCCGAATATGATATTGTACTAAAATCTGGTGCATGGTATTCATACAAAGGTGAAAGACTTGGGCAGGGTAGAGAAAATTCAAAACAATTCTTAAAGGATAATCCTCATCTAGCAGATGAAATAGAGAATTTAATTAGAGAAAAGTTCAATCTACGACCTAATCCAGTAAGTCCACAAACTAAGGGAGATAAGATTGATTTAGACCCTATAGATGATAAAAATAATATTCAAAAAGAAGAATAGCAAAGCGCCTGTTTGCGTCCCTAGCATTAGGGTATTTCTTTAGGGTCACAAATTCCCTAGATGCTACAGAATGATTTGAGTAGTCGCTATTATTAAAAAAAGAGTGATTATATAAAAAAGTGCATTACCTTATTGGTTTGCACTTTTTTGTATAAGTGCACTTAAATTTTTGCTATTATTACAATCTGTTGAGAGTGTTATAGCTTGACACTGTTTTCAAAAAAGGATACAATAAATATTATTTGACCTTCTGAGCATACAAAGCTCAGTTAAATTATCAAGTGAATTAAAAATTAAAATTAAAATTGAAAAAGGCTATTTTAAAAAAAGGAGGTGTAAAATTTGGCAGAAGCATTAGGATATGGAATGTATATCTTATTTGCAATTTTAGTTATAGCAGCCTTTGTTGTAGGTTATTTTGTACGTAAAAACGTTGCAGAAGGAAAACTGAATAGTGCAGAGGAAACAGCGAAAAAAATTGTAGAAGATGCATTAAAAGACGCAGAAACACAAAAGAAAGAATTGCTCTTTAATGCAAAAGAAGAAGTTCATAATTTAAGACAAGAAGTTGATAAAGAAAGTCGTGATCGTCGCAATGAATTACAGCGCTTAGAAAGAAGAATAATACAACGCGAGGAAAACGTCGATAAAAGAAATGAATTAATTCAGAAAAAAGAAGATTCATTACAAGCTAAAATAAATGAAATCAGTGTTAAAGAGAATCAAATTAATGAATTAGTAGAGAAAGAAATGCAGGAATTAGAAAGAATCTCTGGTTTTACTACAGATGAAGCAAAAGATATTTTGTTAAGTGATGTAGAAAAGAAAATCAGAAGAGAATCTGCATTGATGATAAAGAGAATCGAATCAGAAGCGAAAGAAGAAGCAGATAAGCGTGCTAGAGATGTGTTGTCAACGGCAATTCAAAGATGCGCTGCAGACCATGTAGCTGAAACTACAGTATCTGTTGTTCATTTACCAAATGACGAAATGAAAGGTCGTATTATCGGTAGAGAAGGACGAAATATTCGAACATTAGAAACGCTTACTGGAATTGATCTTATCATTGATGATACGCCAGAAGCTGTTATTCTTTCAGGCTTTGATCCTATTCGAAGAGAAGTTGCACGAGTTGCACTGGAAAAATTAATCATCGATGGAAGAATCCACCCTGCAAGAATTGAAGAAATGGTGGAAAAAGCAAAGAAAGAAGTTGACACAAGAATTCGTGAAGATGGTGAAGCTGCATGTTTTGAAACAGGAATTCATACTCTTCATCCGGAAATTGTCAGACTACTAGGTAGATTGAGATTTAGAACAAGTTATGGTCAAAATGTATTAAAGCATTCTATAGAAGTATCTCATTTAGCAGGTATTATGGCTGAAGAAATTGGCGCAAATGTAAAAATTGCAAAACGAGCAGGATTATTACACGATATTGGCAAGGCAGTGGATCACGAAGTGGAAGGTCCTCATGTTGCTATTGGTGTAGATATATTGAAGAAACATAAAGAATCGCCACAGGTCATTCACGCCGTAGAAGCTCACCATGGAGATGTTGAGATGAATTCTGTAGAAGCTGTTCTCGTTCAGGCAGCAGATGCAGTTTCAGCTGCTAGACCAGGAGCAAGAAGAGAAACATTAGAATCTTATATAAAGAGACTTGAAAAACTTGAAGAAATAGCAAACTCATTTGAAGGTGTAGAAAAAACTTTTGCTGTGCAGGCAGGACGTGAAGTCCGAATTATGGTAAAGCCGGATCAAATTGACGATGTCGAGATGATACATATGGCAAAAGATATTGCAGATAGAATTGAAAATGAACTTGATTACCCCGGTCAAATCAAAGTAAATGTAATCAGAGAAACAAGAACAATTGAATATGCAAAATAAGAGAAAGGGCTTAGGCCCTTTTTTTTCGCGAACTGACGAGCCAAACGCCTATAAATAAGGCAATCTGCGGCTTATATATGATATAATAATTAACATACTCATCGTATACGGTAGGAGGAATTATTTTGAAAATATTAATACTAGGAGATATTGTTGGGCGTCCAGGTCGGAATGCTGTAGCAAACCAATTATCTCATTTAAGAGAAGAATATAAGCCAGATTTGGTTATTGTTAATGGAGAAAACGCATCTGCAGGGAGAGGCTTAACAGAGAAAAACGCAAAGGAATTATTTGAATTAGATATTGATGTGATTACAACAGGTAATCATGTTTGGGATAAAAAAGAAATTTTGACTTATATTGAATCTTACCCTCAATTGATCAGACCTGCTAACTATCCAGATCCTTGTCCAGGAAAGGGTTATACTATAATTCATAAAGGCGAAACCACAATTGGCGTAATCAACTTGTCTGGAGTAGTTTATCTTTCAAATTTAACGAATCCATTTCATACTATAGATAAAATTCTTCACGAGATTTCTAAGCAATGTAATATTATTATCCTAGATTTTCATGCAGAGGCTACATCTGAAAAATTAGCTATGGGTTATTATTGTGATGGCCGAATATCCTTAGTATACGGAACCCATACTCATGTGCAAACTGCAGATAAGAGGATATTAAATGGAGGTACAGGGTATATTACAGATATCGGAATGACAGGTCCCCTAGACGGGATTTTAGGAGTAGATAAAGACATTATTATACAGCAGATGCAAAACAATCGACCTGCTAGATATGATTTAGCACAAGGCCCTGTTCAAATCAATGGAATTATAACGGAAATAAATGAAGAAACAGGTAAATGCCAATCTCTTGATAATTTTATTAGAATTATAGAGGAATGACGGATTTAACGAATGGGAAGTATTTATCATTTGTGTTATAATATTCGAATCAGCACATTAGTTCTAAGTTGTGCGTTGTAAGCTCTAAGTAAGGAGAATCAATTATGTATTATGCGGATTTACACATGCATTCTACTCATTCAGATGGGAAATTGAGTGTAGAAAAGATTATTGAACACGCTAAAAACCGAAATCTAAAAGCTATTTCAATAACGGATCACGATACGATTTCTGGTACTATAGAGGCAGTACAATCCCTTAATAAAGGTTCTTTGGAGGTCATTCCAGGAATCGAGTTAAGTACTATATACCAAGGGGAAGAAATTCATATTTTAGGATATTTATTTGATTTAGAAAATAAAGATTTTGCTCAGTTTATTCAAAGTACGCAAAACCATCGCCTTGAGAGGGCAAATAAAATGATCGAAAAATTCGACTCTGTAGGAATTCATATTGATAGAGAAGAACTATCAAAAATAAGCCAAGGAGATTCTATTGGAAGACCTCATTTTGCTCGCTTGCTCATTAAGATGGGGCTAGTTCATAGTATAAATGAAGGTTTTGAAAAATACTTAACTCCTGGAACAGCTACTTATGTTGAACGATATAAACTCACTACATTGGATGCCATCAAAGAAATTAAAAATGCCAATGGCTTGTCTGTACTGGCTCACCCTGGTCTTATTAAAAATCAAGGTCTTATAAATCAAATTCTCCATATGAAAATAGATGGCATAGAAGTTTATCATCCAAAGAATAATTCTATGCAGACAAGAGAGTATTACCAAATCACAAAAGAAAATAATCTATTTATTACTGGTGGTTCTGATAATCACTCTGGAAATTCAAACGAATATCCTTTTATTGGATCTGTAAAAATACCCTATTCCTACGTAGAAAAGTTAAAAGAAAAAAGGTGATAAAATGGCATTAAAAAACGATAGAAATCGAAATGCGATTTTTAAAATAAGCATTACAGCAATGGTCAAACTATTAATACTAAATATGTTGAGTAAAAATTATATGTATGGTAACCAAATCATCGACAATATTTCACTCAAACTTCATGAAAAATGGGCACCTAGCCCTGGAATGATATATCCACTTCTTAGACAACTAGAAGACGAAGGTCACATTGTAGGTTGGTGGAGTGATCCCGTGAAGAGGTCTACTAGATACTATAAGATCACTGAAGAAGGGTCAAAATATTATAAAATTTTAAAAAAGAACTATCAAGGGCTGATTAATGATTCAATTGACATTCTTGAGAGTTTTAAAAAAGAAATTTATACATAATGGTGGAGGGTTAAAATGAAAAACATGATATCTAACAAAGTAAAGAGTATTCAACCATCAATGACGTTAGCCATTACAGCTAAAGCAAATCAGCTCAATCGCCAAGGTTATGATGTTGTTGCATTTGGTGTAGGAGAGCCCGATTTTGACACTCCTCACTCTGCAAAAGAAGCTGGAATTGCTGCCATCCAAGTAGGAAAAAGCAAATATACTCCTGTTCCAGGAATACTGGAACTGAGACAAGCAATCTGTGAAAAACTAAAGAAAGATAACCATCTCGATTATTCACCAGACCAAATCATAACCAATAGCGGTGCAAAACATAGCTTATCAACAGCATTTCAAGCTATTTTAGATCCTGGCGAAGAAGTTATTTTAGCTGCTCCTTACTGGGTCAGTTATCCTGAAATTATTAAAATTGCAGGTGGTAAACCAGTCGTCATTGAAACAAAAGAAGCTAATAATTTCAAGATTACTGTAGATGAATTAAAAGAGGTCATAACAGATAAGACAAAGGCCATTTTATTAAATAGCCCAAGTAATCCTGTAGGAGCTATTTATTCAAGAGAAGAATTAGAAGGAATTGCAAAGGTAGCTGTAGAAAACAGTATTTATGTGGTATCTGATGAAATCTATGAAAAACTCATATATGACGATAATCATCACGTAAGCATAGCTGAAATCAGTTCTGAAATGAAAGAACTTACAATCATCATTAATGGAATGAGCAAAAGTCACGCTATGACTGGTTGGCGATTAGGTTACACAGCAGCGAATAAAGAGGTCATCAAAGCAATGGGTATTATACAAGGTCATGCTGTATCTCATCCCTCTTCTATTACTCAGTATGCAGCTCTTGGCGCTTTGCAATGTGAGGAAAGTGTTCTTCAGAAAATGTTTGATGAATACGATATAAGGCGTAAATATATGATTTCTCGTTTAGATGAAATGAAACAGTTAACGTATATTTATCCTCAAGGTGCTTTCTATGTATTTATCAATGTGTTAGGACTTTTTGGAAAGAGCTATAATGGAAAATTAGTTCACAACTCATTAGAACTTGCTGATGCCTTGTTAGAAGACGAAAAAGTTGCTGTAGTCCCAGGTATTGCTTTTGGTTTAGATACTCATATTAGATTATCCTATGCAACGAGTATGGAGGAAATCAAAAAAGGGCTAGACCGAATTGAGAACTTTATAAAAAACGGAGTATAAGTATGTCATTTGGAACGGAACCATCAAACCAATACTAAAAGACAATAAAGACCTTCTCGGACAACACGAGGAAGTGAATGTGTAAAAAAACTGCTACCAACGTTCAGCAGCTAGCTATCAGTACAGCTGCCACCAATGGTAGCTTTTTTAATAGGGTAAAGTAAAAATCTAATTTATTACTATTGTAAAATTGGAAAAATTAACATAATATATATATTATATATAAAAAGGAGGAGATTAGGATAGAATTTGAATATCAATTATCCAGAGAAGAATTTATTCGCTTTCATCTAAATCATTATAAGAAAGCGCCTTTCTTTATAGCATTGATTATTACTATAGATTTATTTTCGTTAATTTTTGCGATTATGATACTAGCCAGTGGTATCAGATACTTTCCAATAATTATACCGTTGTTTTTGATTTATTGTTTTATAATTGTTCCTGTGATGGTATCCGATTTCTATAAAGTAAATATTAAAAAATTGTATTCACTAAAAATCTATGATAATTATTTTTGTAATACAACTATCGTTGTCAACGATGAAGGCATTGCAACACTTACTAATATATGTGAAGTTTATTATAAATGGAATGCTCTAAAAAAGATATATGTCGTAGATGGAAATGTATTTATTGAAACATTCATGCGTGATTTTATCTTTTTAGCACGAGATAGTCTTAATGAAATTTTGTGCAAAGAAATAGTAGACAAAATCAAAACAAATACGGGTATACAAGTAACTACAATGATGCCTAGCATAATATTTGCATAAAAGGGGATAGATAGTATTGAATATTACTTATGAAATTAATAAAAATGATTTTTTAGAGTTTCATTGTAAATATATTTTCAGTGCGAGTGTTTTAAAAAGGTATATAAAGTTTATTTATACTATCCTTATAACTGTTTTTTTTATCTGTGTCTTAATTGCTTTTTCAAATTCAATAAGAATTGCACTGATATGTATGGCTATTATTGCTTTTTTAATGAAAAATTTCATATTTAATATGTATAGTAAAACCATAAAAAGGAATCTATTGAAGCTATTTAATTCTGATATTTACAAAAATACATTTTCAAAAACCGAATTACTTTCTACTGAGCAATCCGTTCAAATAAAAACGGATTATGCTACGAAAATATTTTTATGGGATGCAATTTATGATCTACATATCATTGATAACTATTTAATTATTCGTACTCTTTCTGATGAAATTATATATGTGCCCACTAATAATAGTGATCATTTGGAAGAAATAAGAAAATTTATTGAAGATATTACGAATCATTCGGGTATAAAGTCATACAAAAAATACCCTCATGATCTGAAATATAAAGGATATTTTTTTTAATGGAGGATGAGTCAATCCATCCTCCAATATGGTTTTTATATATTGTTTCTTATATAATTAAATATTTTATTTGTAAAAAATATCATAAAAATTATAACAACTCCAAAAGTTGCTATTCCTTGTGAAATTGCTGATGCTAATGCTGCTAACACAGACATTACACTTACACCCGCTAACGCTAAAACTGCTACAACACCTGCGATTATTACTACACCTAAAATTAATCTTGAATTATCTTGTATCCATTCTATCACCTTATCATATGCGTTTGCTAATTGTATTTCTAAAATATCTCCATCAAGATTTTTAAATTCAATAGTTAATTTTTCTGTGACGTACCCTATGCCATTAAAATGTTCGGCATTGAATTGGTTAATTAAATTTATTTTAAAACTATTTGATGTTGTTTGCATACTAACTTTAAAATCAATTCCTTCCCAAGAGGAGAGAATACTTCCTAATGTTGCAGAATTTATCCCGAAAGCTCCAAAAATGTCAAGTACGTTAGAACCTGCGCTAATTATTTCTCCATTGCGAACGGTAACAGAAATCCCATCACCTTCAACAAAAATACTGGATACAGAAAAAACTGCTTTTATATCTATAATTGGAGAAGTTATTATAGGGATTTCCAAACTTGGTGAAGTAAAGGTTATACCTAACCTATTTACTATCCCATCAAGATTATTTATAAGAGCTACCGTATCTGCTTCATTGGAATCTTCAGGCTCCTTTACACAATCTTCACCAGTGTAGTGTCCTCTACATATATTTTTATCAATTGCAATCTGACCATCCCCATTACCAATATTATATTCAAGAATTTGATCAAAATTCCAATCTAATGGTAACGGATATCCTAAGTTACCACTAAATCCAGTAGACATATCTGCCATAAAACTGCTAACAGAATATCCTGCATTTCCTACTCTGGAACATACATTTCTTGGACCATAAATACCAATTCTATATTTATAATTCATATTAGTGAACTGGTCACGAATTCCACGAAAATATGGTAAAATATCATTAGTTACATGAAAGTCTAAGGCATCGAAATCTACAGCAAAATAAATGATTGTATTGGATTTAAAGCCATATTTTTTTGCTGCGATTACAGCCTTTACAGCATCAACAGCTCCTTTTCCATAATTAAAATAACCCGTACTATTACCTGATGTTTGATATATTGGGAATATTTTTAATCCGCCATCAAAAATAGTGTCTATTTCGCCAGATTGAATCTGCTTCCATCCTCCAGTTAAATATCTACCAACAGTCCTATATCCTTTGTTATAAAGAGTGGCTGCTCTGGCAGGTGTTACAGTTGAACTACAATCACATGCCGTAGCACTTCTATTTACATCTCCTTTACTAATCATTAAAGAAGCCCATGTTTGAGTTCCTACAGATCCATCAACAGTTAATGCACAAAATTCTTGAAACGCCATTACTGCTTTTCTGCATCCATTGCCAAAAGAACCATCAAAGCCGTTTGGATTAAAACCATTTGCATATAAAGAGTATTGCAAAATATAATTATAAGCTCTTCGCGTGTTGCCATAAGTCAAAGCAGGCAAAGATGCTTGAGTAGCTGGGCCCCATATACCATCAACAGATACACCGCCTTCAAATTGAATAGCCATAATCATTGCTTTACATGTTGTTCTCCCGTATATTCCATCACAAGCAATTAAGTCTCCTATATTTGGAAAATAATCTTTGTTTAAATTCCTTTGAATTATTCGAACATTAGTATTTCCTCCAAGGAGCAATACATAGGCATCCATTGTTAGTAAAGATTTAAATAAGAGTGGAGTTACAACTCCATCTGCTGTAATATTTGCATCTGTTTGCATTTCCATAATCCCTTCTTTTGTCCTAAGACCAAAATTGCCTGTTATATCTCCAGGACTATATCCCTTGCAAAACATAGCACTTTGCAAAATTCTTACAATATTACTATCAACGATTAATGATTGGTCTGAATCTATAGAAAGTATTGGGCAAGCAGTCATAGTCTGACTACCAAAATTATCTGATGGCTCACTTATTCCTAGTTCAATTTGTAACGCTCTAGTCAATGCATAAATTGTATACCATCCAGTAATCCCGTCAGGTTTAATATAATTATATCCATATCTACCAAGATAGGTAGAATTAAGCCAATCTTGAGCTTCATAAACTTTTATATCTTTTATATTCATATTGTTTTTAAATACTCCTTTTGTAATTTTTATAACTATTTATTATGTACTTTATTTTAATTATAGTTACAGTTAAAGATCCTTTACCATAGTTTTTTAACACAAAAACAGAAATAGGAGTAGAATAATGGACAAACAAAAGGAGACATATAAAAAAACATGAAAACGCCTCAGATAGAGGGCTCCTCCATCTGAGTATATGGAAATTTCTTGTGTGAGAAGATGTGTACAAAAATTTTGCTTATTGCAGAAAAAGTTGGAGTATATACAAAGTTGTTGTAAGGGCCTAAATTTCGGTTGACAAATACAGTTGTAATAAATATTTCTTATTCTGATAGTAAAAAATGGTAGAATACAGCTATTACGCAAGTCCTTGGCAATAGGGGACGCTACGAATAAATGTCGATGAAAAATCTAGCCAGCATGAGCCGGTAATTTGGGGTAAGATATTGAAAAAAGCAATAGCAAAAGAAAAGCAATCAAAAACAAAATTTTACTTTGAAACTACTTTGTTTACAGAAAACTTTTTCAACTTGACCTATTAAAATTAAAGTGATAGAGTAAATATAAATAAATGTATATAATTAGATTAGATAGGAGATGAAGTATTGAAAAAATTTGTGAAATTCACAAGTACAATTTTAGTATGTCTTTCTCTAGTCGTTTTAGGATCAAGTTACCAAAGATTACTAACTGAAGAAAAAAAAGAGACATCTATTCTTAAGGACAAAGAAGGAAATATTTATAGCCAATTAAAGAGCGAAGAGAATGAAAAAAATAATGACGAGGCAATCATTGTAGATAAAAAAGGAAATGTTTATACTCAGATAAATGAGGAATAAAGAAACAAAACACACATTGTCACTCTACCATACACCTAAAATAGGCGTTGTCTACGAAAAAATGCTTGAAGCAACTGAAAAATAGGGATTTCATTACCTAAATACCTTGAAAAATTGAGTTGTAATTAACATACCCATTTTTATTGAATATATTTAAAACAGATGAAAGCTGACTCCTTAGGGTCAGCCTTCATCTTATTCTTACCATGGAAAGCTATTTTATTTAATAACTATTTAGTGTTCAAAGTATAGTTTTGTGGTAACAGCGTAACGTCGTTAAGAACATAAAGACCACTTGTTTCTATAACTAATCCAGTATTTGTTTTATAACCCCAACATCTAAGCATAGAGAAGTTAGAAGCTAAAAGATTATTATTGGTAGTATATCCTTGTCCTGCACCAATAATTATCCTATATATTGATGGAAGAGTCCTATTCCACGTGCCATCTGAATTATATAGCTTTACATCTTTTCTTACTCCATAATGAGAGCCACCTGCGTGAGCATGATTATCTCCATACACTCTTTTATTGAATTCGCTTATACCATAAATAATATTTCCATTGGAATCACCATAACCTGCTTTAATCGGTAGTCCCTCAACCTTAGTACCTTTATGATCAAATGCATGATAAAAGATATTTGCTGCATAATCTCTAATATACCCTTTTCCATCTCCGTTATTTCTAAAATATATTAATTGACCATGATATAATGTTCTGTTTTCTATTGTTGTATAATTATTCCCTTTATTTTTGTGGCAATATACATAGGCATGCCATGACACTATAAAATCATCCTTTTACATCTCAGAATTATTTTTCTTTAACAATTACTGAGTTATTAATATAATATGCAACAATACACATATTTAACTATTATATTAAATATAGACACAAAAGGTGAATATTTCAATCAAAAAGTGCTAGTGCATGCTTTCAGATTATTTAGAGCACTCTATCTAGAAAAAAGTGTGATGGCTTCCGGACAGAAGAGTGCAAATAATATATAGAAATTATCCAGATTATCCTGAACATGTGCCTATCAAATCATATGATTTACATAGGGATCTGTAGTCATGGAATCCTGATTATAATAAAACAACTGAATGCGCTCCTCATAATCTTTACTCCAGTAATAACAACCTGCAAGATTAGAAAGAGAGTATTCCAATGTGCTCCAAGAAGAAGTAATCAGAAAGGGATGCATCTATAATGAGCCATAAATTAATTTAATTTCTGTCAAGCTCGTTTATGATAATCATACAAATTATGAGCACACCATATAATCCAGAAAGTCTTTATATTAATATCGCTATGAAAATAGTAGTAACCGCAATCATATATTTGTTATCAGGAATTCTAGTGTTGCTCCAATTAAATTTTGAAAAAGAGGAAACTTCAAAATTGACTTTTTGAAACATTAAAAGGTAAAAAACAATTAAGATAATAGGAGAATCCAAAAAATAAAAACGACCAACAATATGTTGGTTTCCATAAATACTTATTGGCAGGGGTAGAAGGATTTGAACCCTCGGCACATGGTTTTGGAGACCACTGCTCTACCAACTGAGCTATACCCCTAAATTTTTTCTTTATTTTTGGTACATGTATTATTATACTGGCTTAATGGGAAGAAGTCAACTAAAAGATGAAAAAAATATAGGAAAAATTAACTGCAGTTAATTTTTCCTTAAAAGGTGAGGGGAGAGGTGTTTACCGCTTCTTTTAAGATTTCATTATCTGTGTGAGTATATATTTGAGTAGTTGTTAGCCTCTCGTGACCTAAAAGAGCTTGAATACTTCGTATATCTACACCGTTTTTATAGAGCAAAGTGGCAAAGGTATGTCTTAATTTATGAGGGCTAATTTTTTCGTTTAAACCACAATTATCAATTAATCTTTTAATCATATGTTCCGTAGTCCTTGGACTAATTCTTTGCTTTCGCTCACTTAAAAATAATGCTTTCGACTTAACCTCCATACCTTTTCGAATCTCTAAGTACTTTTCGAGGTAATTTTGAGCTACATCATTCAAATACACTTCTCGTTCCTTATTACCTTTTCCAACCACATAGATTGAATCTCTTTTTATAGAATTTAGGTTTAAACCGCAAAGCTCAGAAAGTCTCAAACCACAATTCAAAAACAAAGCTACAATACACTGATTTCGCTCTTTATTTCGACCCTCTACGGAATCGAGGAAATACTGAGCATCGTATTGATTTAAGTGTACAGGTAAGCGCCTTTCGATTTTTGGAATCTCTAGTTCTTCTGCTGGATCATGATTAAGCATCTTTGCTTTCCGATAAAGATATTTAAAGAAGGCCCTAATAGCAGATACTTTTCGAGCAGTAGTGGCGTTCTTATTCGATAGCTCCCCTTTGCAATAATTTAGGAATGCATAAAAATCATTTAAACAAATATCTTGAATAAAGTCAGCCTCAATAAAGGATAAATCTTCTAGAGGTGATGCTTCTTTATTAATTCCTTTGTAGTCTACTAAAAATTGAAACAATAAATAAAGATCATAACTATAGGATTCTACAGTGTTCGTAGATTTTCCTTGAATGTGATAAAGGTATTTTCTAAATTCATTGACTTGATGTGGATACTCCTTTTTCTCTAATAGTATCATTTTTATATCTTACCTCCTAAAAAACTAAGCCTATATTTGCATTTCTAGACATTTTTTGAGTATTGCATAAGGTATTTATCCTGCGAAGTGTAAAATCAAAATATAAGCGAATTTAAGCCATTTTGCATCTATTTACTTCTATTATACCACAACATGTCGCATAATATCAATTATGCGACATGTTTTTAGGATATTTTGTTAGCAGATGGGGGTATATGTAAGGGATGGTTGATGCTAATTTAACAATGCGTGCTTATTGTCAAATTTTAAATAGGGTTGAACAATAGTTAGAACGATTGGATGGGTTAAAGGCTTTTACATTCAATTTAAGGTAGTAGCATTTTTCTGCTTTCAATATATTCAAGATTGAAGTAATCTATACATTTTTCTCTAATTGTAAATATGCAGTTTTTAGTTATTACAACATTGCGCAAAATATTATTTCGCGCAATGTTTGGATATGGTATAATATACAAACAGTAGTTGAACGATTGGAAAATGCAAGAAAGTGCCTTTTGATAATTTAGATTTTTATTTTTCCACATTCAGCTTTCGATTTTCAGCAAAAAAGAAAGGAGTCCAGAAACCCAATGGAGAGAAAACTTCCAGTTGTATTAGAAGAATACCTAAACTATTTAAATTCCCGCAAAACAAAACCTCAAACTGCTCAGGCTTATTATTATGATATTTCATTATACTTAAAATATATGAAAAGTCGAATGAATCGATTAGAAGAAAAAGATATTGATTCTATTGATATCTCAGATATAGACTTAAAGCTCTTATCTAAAATTTCCGATGTAGATCTCATTTCTTATAACAATTATTTAGACAAAATTCGACAAAATGGGGGAGCAGCGAAGGCAAGAAAAATCTCTAGCTTAAAATCTTTTTACCATTTTATCGTCTATATCAAAAGATACCTAGATACAAATCCTTGCGACCAACTAGAAATGCCTAAAATAGCGAAAAAACCAAATAAAAATACAGGAGATGTATCATCTGATGATATTTTAGAACTTATACAAAGTATCCATGGCAAAAATCACTTACGGGATAAGGCTATTTTGCTTTTACTCTTAGACTCATCTATAAGTCTACAGGAGTTAGTTCATCTTAAATTACAAGATTTTGCTTTTGAAAAACATGAAATTAATAGTAGCTTTAATGATGGAGATGCAAAAAAATTTCCACTTAAAAGCGAAACAAAGATGGCTTTGCAAGAATACATAGATCAGGAGCGGATGAGTACTGATTGCAATTATCTGTTTTTAAGCCAGCGAAAAAGTCAAATAAGCGTTCGAACAGTACAGCATCTTATACAAACTCGAACAGAGCAAAATCCAAAATCAAGAAGAAATATTTCATCTACAGTTCTTAGAAATATGAATATTTAGTCAGTTAATTTGTATGTTTAGTCAAATTGAGAAGTTATAATTATTAATACTTAAACTCTTAAGAGTATTTTTTTATCTGGCAATTAAAATATATTTCATATTAATTTGAATTAATTTTAAACAATTGACCTAAAAATGATAAACTGCAATATACTAAAATAGAGAGAGTAAAATATAAAGAGTAGAGAATAGAAAAAAAATTCAATTCCATAAATTTACATAGGATACTCTGTTAAGGTCAAAAAATAGAGCAACTTTACCTTAAACTATTGTTTAACAGAAAGTTGAATTCGTCATTTCCTCCTTATTATTTCTATGATTTTCAAATTAGTACGTCTATTCTTTTCCTTATTGTTTTACTCTCTATCTCAATTCAAAAATCATTTAGCTATAATAATACTTGTTCATGATATCGCCAGCTTAAATTAATGATATAATCAAATTATAATTAGCTATTATTTAAACCCTCATTATATATACACATATAGAATCTTTGATTTCTGAGGATTTTCCCTAGTTTACATAGAACTTACAACGTAAAACTTAGAACTAATGTGCCGAAGGCACTATTTTGACCCGAGCTCCTGCCCAGTCATCCTGGAGCGCAGCGAAGGATCTTGACCCCAAAGGAATACCCTAGTGCTAGTGACTAAGTACTAATGACTAGCAACCAATGTGTATATTTATGCGATATTAATCACTGCCTTAAGGATGCCTTGTGACCCCAAAAGAATACCTGATGCTAGTGACTAGCGACTTTAAGTAAGGATGAGATAAATGAAAAATGAAAATTTTGCAAAAGAACAAGAAACTCAATTGACTCTTAAATTGAGAACATTAATGAAGGATCTCCCCCCTTTTTCGGAGATTTACTTCAGAGGCATTGAACCAAATACCTCCGTTAAAACTCGAATTGCTTATGCCTTTGATTTGAGGATATTCTTCTACTTTATTACCAACGAACTAGACCCTTTTTTTGGTCAAAAGATACAAGATCTTGTTGTAGGGGACTTAGACAAAATATCTTCCATTGATATAGAAAAGTTTCTAGAATTTTTGTCCTTCTACTCCCTACCCAATTACAAGGATCCAGATACTTTTATCGCCTATACCAACTCCAATACAGGAAAAGCTCGCAAATTATCTAGTGTAAGGGCATTTTATAAATACTTCTTTAAAAAGAAGATGATTATCACCAATCCAGCTATCTTAGTGGATATGCCTAAAAACAAAGAAAAGCCTATCACTCGCCTTGAAGTAGATGAAGTAGCCAATTTACTGGATTTAGTTGAATCTGGAGAAGAATTGACGGACTCTCAAAAGAAGTATCACAATCACAATAAAGAGCGGGATCTAGCCATACTCGCCTTGCTTTTAGGGACAGGCATTCGAGTGAGTGAATGCGTTGGTTTAGACTTAGATCACTTTAATTTTGAAAACAATAGCTTTAAGATCACTAGAAAGGGTGGAAATGAGACGATTCTCTACTTTAGCGAAGAAGTTGCTAATTTATTAAAAGACTACATAGCCGTAAGAGAGGCCATTACCCCCTACCCTGGCAACGAAAAAGCCTTCTTCCTTTCTATGCAGAGGAAACGAATTGGCGTAAGCGCCATACAAAAGCTCATAAAGAAGTACTCTACGATTATTACCCCTTTAAAAAATATCTCCCCTCACAAGCTGAGAAGTACATACGGTACTAATTTATACCGAGAAACAGGAGATATTTACTTAGTAGCAGACGTCCTAGGCCATAAAGATGTAAACACGACGAAAAAACACTACGCAGCCATCAGCGAGGATCAAAAGCGCAGTGCCGCGAAGGTTGTAAAGCTTAGGGAGGACTAATGGCTTGCTAAATGCGGAAAGCAGAAAGCGGGAATTCTATCGCCTTAAGGCGAGATTGTGTCTAGCGTTCTACTTTCTGCTCTGTTTATTAATAAAACTCACATCAGCATATGCTACTTCTTGCCCACTTCCTTTTACTTTGCAATATCTTATCTTACGACGCAACTTCATTATAGACTACTTTCTCCTTAAAATTCTTTCAGAAAATTTCTTATTATATAAGTATCGTAAATATTTACATCAAAATTTGCTTTATTCCGCAAATACCTACCTCTCATATTATGATACTCAATTTCTTACTATGATTTCTTTGATTAATCTAAAAAGGAAAATATCAATAGTTACAGCTACTCCCAAAAATATAAGCTTAACAATTAAGCTACTATCCATAGTTACCATTAGATAAATAAAAAACGCCATAACACTTAAACAAAGTGCCATAATTAAGGCAAACAAAATGTACCTTATTGGCTTAGGAACTCGCTTTGAATTTGATCCTTTTACAGCTACCTTAATAATAATTTCTAAAATGATTTCTATTAAATCGTCCATATGGATCTCCCTTTTAAGTGTAATATTCCTTAATTATTTAGAATTAATTTTTAAATCTTTTGTTTTAATATTTTCCATCGTGCATAAATTCATTATTGTGGAAAAGTCTATAAAAATTGTTCGTCACAGGAGGTCAAAGACCTCCCCTACAACTTAGATACCAATAGGTAGGGGCGCACCTTTGGTCGCCCATTTGCACGATGCAATTTTTCTACTGTTATGACACAATCTAATAAGAATGCGTCATTATAAAAGAATTTATTTTTTATTTTTTAGTTCTAAAAGTATAGGTGTTATATTAAGTACAATAGATATAATCGTCAAAACCCATAACGCCCTTTCCATACCAGGTACTACATCTAATAAGGCCGACCAATCCTCCACTTTTACCCACCTAGATACAAGACTGTATTCTGAACAAAGTTGTAATGCTGTAAATGATAATCCTATTGCCATAGCAAGTTTATAATCCTTTCCTGCTTTATACATATAAAGATTTATAAAAGTTGCTACTATAGCAATAATCCCTAATATTATCCACATAATTTTACCTCCACTATATTTTTATTTATGTCGTATAATTTTACTGTTATACAGTATATAAAGATTACGAGCTAAGTTTGTTTTATTTTTTCTTTTTTTAAATTAGTGTTTAAATAAATGAATAATAATTAATCTGATAAGCGAGATGAAATTAGCAATATAATTTAGTGATTGCCGCTTACGTTAAGGGTTTCATTTAATTAAATTTCTGAGCTGGTTTCTAAAAATGGTGAATACATCATTAATGCATGATTCTCAGTTATATATTGTTCATCAATAAATTTACCTGTAATACTATATCGTTTACGATATAGTTCATTGTGCCTGCTAAAACCGCCCCAATACTCACTCTTGAATTGATGATTTTTTTCTATAACTTCGTATTTATAAATTGGTTTATTATTAGATAACCAACTGCCTTCCAGGTAAGAGTGCCCTACACTAACTTTTAGCTGAAAATCTTCGTTTGTATCATTCCTAATCATTAAGTCTCTATATGGATAAACACAAGTGGCTCCGCTCCCAAAAGGTTGTGTACGATTTGAATCAGGGAAAACATCAAAAGAATGGCGATAGCGTTCTACAATCGTCAATGGTGTGTGAAGAGTCATCCAATATATTAAATTAGATAGTTGGCATAAGCCTCCACCTATACCCATCGTATAAGAGCCACAAAATAATATCATACCAGGAACATAGCCCTTTTTAAATGTAGGCTTTCCGATAAGTTTCCAATAGCTGAAGGTTTCTCCAGGCTTAATTATAATGCTATCAATTTTTTTTACAGCTATTTTTAGGTTAATAATTTTATTATACTGGTATTGCATATCAACATCTTTTAATTCTCTTAATAATAGAGTTTTATGAGAAAAATATTCATATTCTAATAACTCTAAAATTTTATGATGAGCAAATTTAAATTTACCAGAATTCCATAACAAATAACGGGATAATGTATAATAAATCTTGCCGGCAATTAAACGGTATTTACTTCTTTTTATTGGTTTCAATTTGTTAATTGTATCCATTTATTACCTCTTTTTAATACAGAACAAAGTGCTTCACTTCTTCGTTTTTTTTTTTGATTATTTGTAGCAATATTCTACTGATGCGACGCTAAATTCTACCTATACGACATGATTTATGAATATTGTTCATTACCTTATTCATTATTATCTTTAGTAATCCTCTTATGGATTATATAAACACTAACCCAAGAAAGAATACCTGCGATTGCAAATAAAATTGGTACAAGAATAAACAAATTGCCTTCTAACGCTATAATAGTATTTATTAAAAAAAGAGAACCAGCAAGTAACGATAAGGTTCTAGAACGTTTTAAATTTTTCATAAATTCCCCCCTTAAATGCAATTGCATAATATCCTACAATTATGAACTAATAAATGGAGTTTAATTAAAAAAATCATACTAAAATATGTAATCGTAGTGTAAATAAATGTAAAATATCCTAAATGCCGTGAAAAATGCACCTCTCAAAATTAGATATTGTCATATTCTCGAGGTGCATTTCTGCAGTTTATCGTATCCTATATACTAGTCCTCTAACTTTTTATTGTGAAATGCTAGATGTCCAATATATACAGTTAAGCTAATTAACAATCCTGTAACAACATAGTATACAAACTTATCCAAATTAAGGCTAGTCATAATGATAAGTATAGCTGTTATTAATACAAAATTAAATAAAAAATGAAATACTTTCATGCTATCACTCCATCTTTACAACAAATATAATATCATTATGATATGATCCACGATTTCTCACTTTTAGTATAACAAACGATTGTTAAAAAACAAGGGAGATGTTGCATTTAGCCGTTTTGACGTGGCATTTTTCACAATAGGGACTTTGCTATAGGGATATCAAACACTTGACCAAGACTTTTTAGTCGTATAATAGATTGATTGGGATCAAAAATTGCTCCACTGTTTTCAGACATCTTAAGTGGATCTTAGGCTCTTGTAGATGAGAAAAGATGTCTAACTGTACTGCCGAAAACAAAACCTCTGAGCTCCAATAAGAAGTAGCCAAGTCTTGTAAATACTGCACTCCATTGCCATTAGTCGCCAAATTAAGCACCTGGTGTCACCCCTGCTGCTTCGTAACTCAAGACATTATTGATTACTGCAGCAGCCCCTTCCACGATATACATAGCCAAAGCTGCGCCTGTTCCTTCACCTAATCTAAATCCCAGATCCAGTAAAGGCTTTAGATTTAAGGATTTCCACATATAATTGTGACCTGGTTCTTGGGATTTGTGTCCAGCAATCATATAATCTACAGTATTACAGTTTAGACCATAGGCAATTAGTGCTCCAGCAGTAGAAATAAGACCATCTACTATAACAGGAATCTTATAATATGCGCAGCCTAATATTACCCCTGCTATGCCCCCAATCTCATATCCTCCTACTTTAGAGAGAACATCGATAGGATCATTAGGATCTGGTTTATTTAGTTCAATGGCCTTTTCAATAACCTTAATTTTATTGTTCAATCTCTTATCGTCAATTCCCGTACCTCTACCAGTTACATCTGCTACCTTTTGGCCAGTCATTACAGAAAGTATAGCACTACTAGGCGTAGTATTGCCTATGCCTAGATCCCCTGTAGCAATTAATTGGGCTGATTTCTCATTTATCGCTTTTTCTACAGCCTTAATTCCTACTAGGATGGATTTCTCAGCTTCTTCACGAGTCATTGCTGGTCCTTTTTTCATATTTCTAGTACCGTATCCTATCTTCCAAGGAATTACAGTTCCCTGTTTAACATAGTCATCTAAATCTACTGCAACGCCAACATCAACAACCATCACATCCGCATGAACCGTATCTGCCAATGCGTTAATACTAGCACCCCTATGGGATAGATTGTCAATCATCTCAATAGTGACCTCTTTTTTACAAGCACTGACCCCTTCTTCTACAACCCCATGATCCCCTGCCATTAGAATGACGCATTTATTCTCAACAGTTGGTTTTAGCGTCTTCTGTATGGCAGCTAATTGTTTGGCTATATCCATTACCACACCTAAACTCCAATGAGGTATAGCCAAAGTTTCTAAATACTCGTGCGCTCTCTCCTTCCACGCCACATCCAAAGGTTCTATATCCGTTACATAACTTAAGAGACTATTCATCTCTAATCACTCCTCAACCTTTTCATATATTAGGAAACTGCAGAAATGTATTATCAATTCCCTTCTTTGTTTCTGCAGTTCTTGTGACTGGCTTTACCTATTTAAAAAATATCTTGCTGCAACTTGCATAGCCTCGTCTTCTATGCCATTGACATCCTGTATACCACTTGCAAAGGCATTCTTTAGCTTGTCTGGATAAATAGCATGGTCTATTTGCCCCTGAATATCATTGTCTACTCTTGCTTTGCTCATATTGTATTCACTTTGTAATACATGGGGTCTTTTGCGAGCGATATTTGCTGCCCTGGCTGCTATTCGAGTAGATATTACCCCTGTCCTTACATCCTCTTCATTGGGCAAACCTAAATGCTCTGCCGGAGTTAAATAGCAAAGGAAATCTGCACCATACATACCTGCAAATGCTCCACCTATTGCGCCGGTAATATTGTCGTAACCAGGTGCGATATCTGTAGCTAAAAAGCCTAATATATAGTAAGGAACATTGTGGCATAATTTCTTTTGTAGTTCCATAGTCGTTCTTATATGATTAAGTGGTACATGACCTGGTCCCTCAATCATTACCTGAACGCCTTTTTCTAAAGCTCTTTTTGTAAGATCTCCTGCAACCATTAAGCCTTTTATTTGTGCCTGATCTAATGAATCTGCAGTAGAACCAGGGCGAATGGCATCTCCAATACTGAGCACCACATCATAAGCCTTCATAATTTCTAGAAGACGGTCAAACTCCTCGTACAATGGATTTTCCTTTTGATTTTCAAGCATCCAACCTGTTAAAAAGGATCCACCCCTACTTACCACGTCTGTGACTCTGCCCGTCTTTTGGAGAGTATGAATCATGTCAAAGTTTAGCGCACAGTGTATGGCCATAAAATCCATTCCATCTGCAGCGTGCTTTTCAATGGTGTTAAATAAATCGTCTGAAGTCATATCGATAATACTTCCCTTATTTTCAATGGCTTCCACACCAGCCTGGTAAACTGGCACACTTCCCATAGCTACTGTTGCAAGGGATAAAGACTGTTTTCTCATACCATCAATGTCTCCCCCTGTGCTCAAATCCATAAATGAGTGGCAACCTGCTTCTTCTGCAATCTTTAATTTTTTCGCTTCCATTGACATCTGATCTCGATCACTAGATGTTCCAAATAGAGCGTTTACTTTGACATCTAATCCTCTTCCTATGCCACAGATGTTTTTACGATCCCTCAATCTATTTTTAGGAATGACAATATTTCCTTTGGCTACCCCTTCCCGTATAAATTCAATATCAACATTTTCCTGAAGAGCTACTTTTTCCATTTCTTCCGTATACTTTCCACTTCTTGCTGCATCTATTTGATTCATAATGAATTCCCCCTAACCTACTTTTTCTTTGCTTAAGAATTTTGAAACGATTTTCATTGCACAGTATTTGCCACACATAGTACACTCTGATGAAAAATCATCACTTCGTTCCGTCCAAACTTGTCTAGCACACTCTGGATCTATAGATAATGCAATTTGTTTGTCCCAGTCTAGGTTTTTTCTGGCTTTTGACATTTCTAAATCCCATGTTACCGCTTTTTCATTACCTTTTGCTATATCCGCTGCATGAGCTGCAATTCGAGCTGCTATAACCCCTTGATGCACTTGTTCTTTACTAGGCAAACCTATATGTTCTGCTGAAGTAACATAGCAGATAAAATCTGCACCTGCATAGGCACTGATCGCTCCGCCTATGGCCGCGCTGATGTGGTCATAACCAACAGCAGTATCTGTCACCAAAGGACCAAAAACAAAGTAAGGTGCTCCTTTACATAAACTCTTTTGGATCTTAACAGTTGTCTCTATCTGATCAATTGGCACATGCCCAGGTCCTTTTACCATCACCTGAACTCCTGCATCTCTAGCTCTAGTGATCAAATCACCTAAAACAATATACTCTTGAATTTGTGAACTAATAAGAGAATCCTGAGTACATCCAGGTCTCATAGCATCTGCAAAACTTAGAACAATATCGTATTTGTATGCAATCTCTAATAGTCTGTCAAAATTTTCATATAAGGGATTTTCTACATTATGATGAATCATCCAGCCAATTAATCTAGAGCCACCGTAACTGACTAGGGGATCAAGTCTTCCCTCCTTCTTAACCCTATTAACTACTTCCATGGTGGTACCACAGTGAAGTGCAAGGAAATCGATTCCATCTATTGCATGTCTCTCTATAACCTCAAATAAATCCTCTATGGTCATTTCAAGAGAAGAACCCTTTTTCTTCTTAGCCTCAGCCATAGCCTGATACAATGGTAACGATCCCATTGGTTTTGTAATAGTAGTTAGGGCTGTCCTTCTCATAGTATCTATATCATTTATTACGCTTAAATCCATAATTGTATCTGCTCCAGCAGAGACAGCAGTAAAAATCTTATCTAGTTCATTTGCTACGGTATCATTTTTATCATACATTCCGACGCTGGCACTAACTTTTGTAGATAGGCCTGCGCCAACAGCTACTGGTACAGCCTTCACATGATTTTTACTTTTTAGAATGACAATTTCGCCATTTGCAATTCCTCGTCTAATAAATTCTTCACTCACCCCCTCAATAATTGCTACTTGTTTCATTTCATCTGTAATGATTCGTTTTTTAGCACTTTCTAAGATGGTCATAGTAGTCCTCCTTTTTTAATAAACTTTGTAGCTATGCTACTTATTCATTTTATAGTTAAGGAATAACCTAATACTGCTTATTCAGATCCATATTAACCATCAATAAGGTGTTTTTATCGATTGTATGGTTAGTATGTGAGGTTTTAGCTAGTAATTAGAGTTTTCCTTTTCTAACATTAAACTGTTTTCACTCATTATTTCTCGAAAAAAAAGTCCACAGTCTAATGACTGTGAACTTTACCGTTATTCACATATTTATAATTATCTGGCAGGTCTCCTGACTTCCGCATCATCGTAAATTTGCGCCTTCCCGGAATGAAACAGTGGCATTTAGCAAATTACTCTTCGGTTACAGTGGTGGGTCCGTGCAGGAATTGAACCTGCTTCCCTATTATCCTCTACAAAGGCACCAAAATAATTACATAACATATATATTGACATCATTATAATCATAACTTAATAAATTTGTCAATATTTTTTATATACAAATTATAACAACTGTTGGATATTTTAATTATTTTTCTTACAAAAAACAAGCATTACAGTGCAGAATTTAAATAGGATGCAGTTACCTATTATTATTCATATTGTAAATATATTATAAATCAGCTACTAATCATAACCGCATCTCCTCAAATCTAGAAATATTCAATCTATATCTTGTTTTATTCTTTTAATTATTTATACAACTTCATTATAAACCACCAATCTATATGTTTCAATTCGATTGTTTCATCCCTCCATCCACACGAATAATTACTTCTATTATCCCATCATTGTTTTCTATGCAAAAAAGGACAAAACTTCCTTATGAAAAGTCTTGTCCTATTTCTTCTTAAACACAGATTTATTTACCTG
>NZ_QNRX01000016.1 GCF_003317055.1 Alkalibaculum bacchi | reverse complement strand
AGCTCTGGTCTACTGCAATGCACTGAGTGGTCTGTTTTAATGCACTAGGTGGTCTAAATATATGCACTTGTGGTCTGTTTCGAATGCAATACTCAAAAATTGTAGGGGCGTAAGAAACTGAATAGAAATCACAAAATCCACTGATGTAATATTAGTGGATTTTCGTTTGGGATAAATTTCAATTTATCGAATGAATATACTATAACATTTGTTATAATATAAAGTAACGAGCTGGAGGTGTATAAGGTGGAATTTGCTCAAATGGTTAAAGAAATCAGAACCAAACTGAATATGAGTCAGGAACAGCTGGCAAGAGAGCTTCAAGTGAGCTTTGCCACAGTCAACCGCTGGGAGAAAGGTAAGAACAGTCCCAATAGAATAGCAAAAAAGGCACTTTATGATTTTGGTAAAGCAAAGGGACTTGAAGAAGGACTGATTAAGCATTTATTAGATTATTAAATTAGATGAAGGACTATGGGAGGAACAATAATGATTACAGGTGAATTACGAAGCAAGGTAGATAAAATATGGGAGATATTTTGGACAGGTGGTATTACCAACCCACTGTCTGTTATTGAGCAGTTTACCTACCTTTTATTTATAAAGGGACTGGATGAAAAACAAACAGACTTAGAAAAAAATGCTGAGCTACTTGGCATTGACGTAGATAAAATATTTAGTGATGAACAACAGAATCTAAGATGGCAGAAGTTTAAGCAACTGAGTGCATCTGATATGTATGACACGGTTTCAAAAAAAGTATTTCCATTTATCAAAACCATGCATAGTGATAAGAATTCAGCATTTACCAGATATATGGACGATGCCATCTTTATGATTCCAACACCTCAAATGCTTGAAAAAATCGTGACAAATATTGATTTATTACCATTATCAGATGGGGATACAAACGGTGATTTGTATGAGTACTTGCTTTCTAAAGTAGCTACAGCAGGTACCAATGGACAGTTTAGAACTCCAAGACATATTATTAAAATGATGGTGGAACTGATGCAACCAACACCAACGGATATTATAGTTGACCCAGCAGCGGGGTCTCGTGTCATAATTATGATAACGGCAGATAGTAACAATGGTGACTGGCTTTCAAGCCCTCTACTAGAAAACAAAAATATGGATTGGTGTGCTTTTTAGAGTAATTATTACCGATAATTGTTCTAAAAAGTACACCAGTCACTAAATAAATGAAGGAGGGGTTCAGATGAGATTGATCTTAAGAATCTTACTTTTTCCTATCACTTTACTCCTAACAATTTTCACTTTTATTCTAACCTTTTTACTGGGGATAGGAACGTGGCTACTAAATATAATTTCGGGTTTGATAGTCATTGGAGCGATAGCTTCTTTTATTACTGGTGAAACATCTTTAGGCGTAATAGCATTAATTATAGCTTTCCTGCTTAGTCCGTATGGGCTACCATTGATAGCAGAAAAATTAGTGTTTGGACTAGGTAAGATAACGGGAGCATTAAAAAGCATCTAACAACAAAAATTAAATATTAAGACTAAGACGATGGAATTAAAAACTCTGTCGTCTTTTTTATTTTCAAAGAAAGGAGGTGCAGGATTGGAGTTTGACTATTTTTATAAAAGAGATTTAGAAAGGTTTCAGTTTTTCATGCTACCCAAGATTTTGGTAATGGGAGAGCAATTTAAGACCATTTCATCAGATGCAAAGATTCTATATGCCTGCCTATTTGATCGTATAAGCTTATCAGCTAAGAATGACTGGTTAGATGAAGAAGGACGAATTTATATTATTTTTACTATTGAAGAGATAATGAAAACAATAAATAGGTCTAGACCGACAGCTGTAAAAGCCTTAGATGAGCTGGATAAAAACACTGGAGGAATCGGCCTAATTGAAAGAAAGAGATTAGGCTTTGGGAAACCTAACATTATCTATGTAAAAGACTTTACTAGCTATAGGGATGAGAAGTTAGAAAATCAAACTACTAGAAGTAAAGATTTTGAACTTCAAGAAGTTAAGAAATTTAATTATAGAAGTAAAGAAACTGAACTTCAAGAAGTTAAGAAAGTTGACCCTACTAATACTAATTATATTAAGACTGATTCTACTAAGACTGATTTTAATCAGGAGCAAAAAGTTTTTGGAGCTTTTCAAAATGTCTTTTTATCGAATAAGGAATTATCTAATCTAAAGACCATTCTTTCACATCAACTTGAAAATTATATTCAAAGGTTATCAAGCTATTTGAAAAGTACAGGAAGAACCTATGAGGATCATGAAGCGACAATTCTTTCCTGGTTTTACAAAGATCAAGGGCAACAAACAAGAAGTGAGAGAAGCAAAATACCGAGTTTTAAAGAATATGAAAGAGGTGAACATTTATGATAGAAAAAATTTTAATATCGGGAATAGAATTTCCATTAAATCCAGAAACAGATGCTTTTGTAGACGGCCATGTTTACTGTAAAGAATGCGGTGAACAGTTAGACCTTGAGCCAATTAATTTGCTAGGAGAGATTCATATATTCAGTAAGAAGTGCTTATGCGATAGAAAAAAAGAAGAGGAACAAAAGAAAAGAAAGAAGTTGCAACATATTGCTTCTTTGAAAAAATCATGCTTCAAATCCCCAATCGCAGGAAATTATCGTTTCTCATCTTATGAGGGAGAAAAGGAACAGAGTTATACTGTCGCACTAAATTTTGCTAAAAATTTTGAAGAAATGCAAAAGGATAATATAGGTTTACTTTTCTATGGAAGTGTGGGAAGTGGAAAGTCCTTTCTAGCTTCTTGCATAGCGAACTACTTGATTGAGGAGAAACTATTATCTGTAAAGATGAGGAACTTTGCTGAAATTATTAATGATCTTCAATCAGGAGGTTTTAGCTTAGATAACAATAAATATATTGACTCGATTACTAATGTTCCGTTACTTATTTTAGATGATTTAGGTATTGAAAGAGATACTAGCTATGCTAAAGAGCAAGTGTATAACGTAATAAATGCTAGGTATCAGAGTCAAAAGCCAACAATTATTACAACTAATCTTTCATTAACGACGATAGAAAACGCCAACGAGATAGAATATCAACGAATTTATTCAAGGATTATAGAAATGTGCATACCTATTCTTGTTTCAGGTGATGATTTTAGAAAGAAAATTAAAAGGAATAAGATGAATCGATACACAGATAGCTTACTCTTTGGGGGTGAAGAAAGATGATTAATGAAGATATATCTAATAGAACTGTAAGTATTCAATTTAGAGCCAGCAAGAAAATTGCAGACGAGCTTTTAAGGGCAATGAAGACACTTATGGCCAAATCAAAGAAGGCTGGAGGACTTGAGGAATACATTAAGCAAGAAGGCAATGAGACAAAGCTAAAAGACATGGTGAAAAAAGGCCAGCTTGAAGAAATAGAAGTAAAAGAACCCGAATTGAAAGAACTTAGAAAAGAGTTGAACAAGCATGGAGTTAAATTTTCAGTCTTAAGAGATAAAGAAACAGGCAATTATAATGTCTTTTTTCAAGCGAAAGACACCAAGGTAATGGACGTGGCTTTCAGTAGAGCCTTGCAAAAGGCTGAACAGAAATACGATAAGAAGCAATCAGTAAAGAAGCAAATTAGCCAGCTTAAAGAAAAAATTAAAGAGACTATAACTAACGATAAGGTTAAGAATAAACACAAGGAGCAAAGTCTATGAATAATATTTTACAATTTAATAATAAGGAATTCGGAGAGCTCACTGTTATTGAAAAAGACGGTGAGTTTTTCTTTTTAGGAAAAGAAGTAGCTGAAAAACTAGGATACTCAAATACAAGGGATGCCTTAGCTAGACATGTTGATATAGAGGATAGAGCTGATGTCGGGATTCACGACGGCAGACAGATGAGAAGTATGACAGCCATTAACGAGTCAGGTCTTTATTCCCTGATACTCTCATCTAAGCTACCATCGGCAAAGAGATTTAAGCATTGGGTAACCAAAGAAGTCCTTCCTAGTATTAGAAAAAATGGAGGTTATATTGAGGGGCAGGAAATGCTGACGAATGAAGAAATACTAGCGAAAGCTATGCTAGTTGCCAATAATGTAATTGAAGAAAAGAATCAAAAAATAAAAGAGTTAGAGCCAAAAGCCAATTACTATGATCAACTGGTAGATAAGAACCTGCTCACTAATTTTAGAAACACAGCTAAGCAGTTGAATATTCCACAAAAAGCCTTCATCGATTTTTTGTTAGCTAACGACTTTGTTTATAGAGATAAACATCAAAGACTTCTTCCATATTCCCGTAAAAATAAAGGCTATTTTGAAGTTAAGGAATGGATTAGTGAAGATGGAAGACTAGTTGGTATTCAAACGCTGATTACACCAAAAGGAAGGAATTATTTTCTAGTCTTATTGGGAGGTGGTTTCCATTGTGATTGATAAGATTTTAAAGGATGTAAAAGATGCTCTGAAGATAGATAGTCCAAAGGAATTTATGATTGGATGGCTACCCTACATTCTTATTTTCTATTTTGGAAATATTTTTTCCAAACACGTTAATGTCTATGTTGGTGGAGATATTATTGACAGGGTTTTTACAGCTATCTTGCAAATAGAGACAATGAGTTTTCTACCAAGTTTAAAAGCAAATGACTTAGTAATAGGCTTAGTAATAGCTGGACTTGTAAAAGCTATTGTTTACACTAAAGGCAAGAAAGCCAAGAAGTTTCGAGAAGGCGAAGAGTATGGTTCAGCCAGATGGGGGACTAAGAAGGATATTGAGCCATATATTGATGACAAGTTCCAGAACAATGTTATTCTGACACAAACAGAATATCTGACCATGAATTCCAGACCAAAGAATCCTAAGTATGCTAGAAATAAAAATGTTATGGTCGTTGGTGGTTCAGGTTCAGGTAAAACGAGATTTTATGTAAAACCGAACCTTATGCAAATGCACTCTTCCTATGTTGTAACAGATCCTAAAGGGACAATCGTAATAGAATGTGGCAAGATGCTTGAAAGAAATGGATATGATATTAAAGTTTTAAATACCATTAACTTTAAAAAATCCATGAAATATAATCCATTTGCTTATTTAAGGTCTGAAAAGGATATATTAAAATTAGTACAGACCATTATTGCTAATACAAAAGGTGAAGGAGAAAAAGCTGGTGAAGACTTTTGGGTTAAGGCCGAAAAGCTCTATTACACAGCCCTTATAGGCTATATCTTCTATGAAGCACCTAAAGAAGAAAAGAACTTCGCAACACTGCTTGATATGATTGATGCATCAGAAGTTAGAGAAGATGATGAAAATTACAAGAATCCTATTGACCATCTATTCGATGCCTTAGAAAGAAAAGATCCAACTCACTTTGCTGTGAAGCAATATAGAAAGTATAAATTAGCAGCTGGTAAGACCGCCAAGTCTATATTAATCTCTTGTGGAGCAAGGCTTGCTCCTTTTGATATTAAGGAATTAAGAGAGCTAATGAGTGAAGATGATTTAGCCTTAGATACTATTGGAGATAAGAAAACAGCACTCTTTGTCATCATTTCAGATACTGATGATACCTTTAACTTTGTAGTATCCATTATGTATTCTCAACTCTTTAATCTCTTATGCGATAAAGCTGAGGATGTCTATGGTGGTAGACTACCCGTTCATGTTAGATTTCTACTTGATGAGTTTGCCAATATTGGACTTATTCCTAAGTTCGAAAAGCTTATTGCAACGATACGTTCCAGAGAAATATCTGCAAGCATAATCTTACAGGCTCAATCCCAGTTAAAGGCAATCTATAAAGATCATGCCGATACTATTGTTGGTAACTGTGATTCTATGATTTTCTTGGGTGGTAAAGAAAAGACGACACTTAAGGAATTATCTGAAACGCTAGGTAAAGAAACCATTGACCTATATAACACATCAGAAAACAGGTCAAATCAAAAGAGCTTTGGACTGAACTATCAAAAAACTGGTAAAGACCTCATGAGTCAGGATGAAATAACTGTTATGGATGGTGGAAAATGTATCTTGCAACTTAGAGGAGTAAGACCATTTCTATCTGACAAGTATGACATCACAAAGCATAAAAATTATAAACTTTTGGAAGATTATGACAAGAGAAATGCTTTTGATGTTGAGAAGTATATGACTAGGAAAAATAAACCTAAGCTAAAGGCGAATACTACTGTGGTACGAATTTAGTTTAAAAGCAGAGCTTTAAATTATATAATTAATGTAATTAGTGCGGATAAATCAATGAAAATATTGGGAGGTATAGTATATGATTGTGAGAGTTTTTGACATTAGTGATAAGGTGACAGTGAATGATATTGATGATTCTAAAAAGCAGAATATTTTAAAAATTTTTAGTGAATTAACAAAAGAAACTCACTTGATAACAAATTGTTATTTGGATACTGAATCAACGAATCATAAGTCTAGTCCTATTTATTATTTCCATACCTTCTCAGATAAAGAAAACTTTAATTATCAAAAGATAGCGGATGATTTGTTAAAAGCGGAGTGTAAATCTGATGGTACGAGGAATAGTACTATAAGGCAAGGGTTATTATTTATCAAAGCTGATCAAAGCATGATTACTATCATGAAACTTGAAAATTTAGAAGTTATTGATAAAGAAACATATGAAATTAAAAGTGAACTTGGAAAAGAAAAAGATTACTTTAAAGTCTGTAGGTTTGAAGGAAACTATGATGATATAAAGATAATTGATAAAAACAGAACTGCAGCAAAATATTGGTATCAGACTTTTTTGGGCCTGACTAGAAAGAGAACCTCTGAGGATAATACTCAAGATGTTATTGATCTAATATCAAATGATGAACTATTTGTAGAAGAGATTGTTAATAAAGAAAACTACGATGAAATTAGGAGGTTCACTGAATTTTATTTATTTGATAATAAAAAATTTGATAAATCAGATTTGTTCAATGAGCTAAATAGTAGTGGTTTGCTGGAACTAAAAAAAGAAGACGAGTTATTTTCTGACAAATCTAACAAGATAGATTCAGATTTTGATATTTATGAAAAAGCAATTAATCGTAAGTATCAAAGAAAGATTCAGACATCGCGAGAAATAACTATAGAAACTAAAAACTATCTAAATAGTATTAGAGATAATGAATTAATTTTTAATGAAAAAGATAAAACGATTAAGATAGTAATTGATGAGGAATATTTAGAATCTGTAAAGGAGAAGTTAGAAAATGAATAAACCATTCGATTGGAAAAATACTTCTCTAAAAATTGATTCTCGAACAAGTGATGGTTCTGTTTTAATAAAGGCCTTAAATAAAGAGAGTATTGAGTTAAGGTTAGATGAATCAATACATGTATTAGAAAATCAATTTAAGCATTATATTCTTGAAGATGATTTTATAAATAATTCGAGAAACTTGCCTTTAATTATTAGGAAGTACTCTAAAAAGGATTATGAAGATACAATCAGAATTTATGATGAAGAACTTAGTGGTTTTAAATCTTTAAAGGTTGAGTCATCGGATAAAAAAATTTATGAAGAGATTATAAAAGAAAACATTATTGATGCGGATATACGAGAGTTTCCAATATCTATAAACACATTGGAGAAAGTATTAGATAAGGATAGTAGAAAATCAAGCTTAATTTTGGATATATTTATTTTGATTTCTATAGCCAACAAAAGTAAATTTAATGCTGAAGACTATAGTTTTGAAGTTGGTGTTGATGATAAGACTTATAGAGCAACTTTGAATATTGATTCAGAATCTTTAAATTTATTTCCGATTTATGATTGGATTATTAATAATGAAGAGTATAAGGAATCATATAATGTTAAGCTACATGTTGTTAGACAAGTTATAATAAATAAGCAAAACATGCTAGATGTAAAGGGTCTTCTTGAAGACTCAAAGTTAGCTTACAGGAGAATCATATCTAAAAAAACGAATGAGTATTTTGAACAATTAAATCAATTAAAAGATGACTTTTTAATTTTATCTCAAAATGAAAACAGTACCTTGCGAACATTGAATTTAACTTTTTTTGCTTGGCTGGGGTCTTTAGGGTTAGAATTATTTAATATCATTAAGGACTATACTGGCACAGATATTCTTCAATATGTTTTCTTTTCTACAGGAGCGAAAAAGGGCATAGTAGTTTTGGTGTTTATTATTGCTCTAATTGCTTTATTTGTATCATATACTATAGAAATGAAATCTCTCGAGGAAACATATGAAGTAATAAAAAGAATATATAAGGATAAAATTTTGTTTGAAACAGAAAATGATGATGAAAACAAGTTCGAGAAGATAATAAAAAAGCCCAAAATAGGAATACTTCATATAGTGATTTTTTCTTTAATCTTTGGAATTCTTTTACTGAGATTCTTAAAAACTTTTCCATGGTAATAAAACCAAACTTTTAATTGTGCATAATAAATAGGTTTAAAGACGGTAAATAATATCGTCTTTTTTTGTACCCAAAATCAGGAGGTAAAGATGAATCGGATAAGAAGTCCTACTTATTAGGCGAAGAAAACTAAATAGCACTTATAAAGCGATTGGAAAAGTAATAGATCCAGTCGCTTTTTTTATTTCATGAAAAGGAGAACTAGAAAAAATTATGGAAAGAGAAATGTTAAATATTAACGCTAATCTTGTTAAAGAACCTAATTTTACAAGCTTTGAAAGAGAAGGTGAAGAAGTTCAGGTCGTTAATTTTACATTGGTTAAGAAGTATGGCAAGGGCAAGGAGTATATCAATTGCTCAGCCTATGGAGAAAAGACAGAAGTGGCTAAAGATTTCGAAAAAGGAGACTTAATTCACGTCTTTGGCTACTTCAAGGATAGAGAATATAACGGAAAAACATATAAGAATTTCGTAGTGAAGTCTTATAACAAAATTGAAAAGAAAGATAATGAAGAAATTTCTGAGGAGGAATAAATAATGGAATTTTTTACACAAGCAGTAGATGTATTAAAGATTTTAGTAATGGCACTTGGTGCTGGTTTAGGTGCATGGGGCGTTATTAACTTGATGGAAGGTTATGGTAATGATAACCCTGGTGCAAAATCTCAAGGTATTAAACAGCTTATGGCTGGTGGAGGTATCGTTTTAATCGGTCTAAAACTAATCCCACTATTAGCTGGCTTATTGCAATAAGGAGTGAAAAAGCATGTTTGGAATTTTCGATAAGATAACAGAGTTCTTTAAAGAGCTTTTAATCGGAGGTATCCAAACAAACCTTGAAGATATGTTCATTGACATCAATGACAAGGTGGGAACAATAGCAACAGATGTAGGACAGACGCCAATGGGCTGGAATAGTGATGTGTTTTCTTTTATCAAGAGCATAAATGATTCCGTCATTATTCCCATTGCTGGCCTAGTTATTACAGCCATACTTTGTATTGAACTCATAAATGTAGTCATGCAAAGAAATAATATGCATGATACGGATACTTTTGAGTTTTTTAAGTATGTAATCAAAATGTGGATTGCTGTATGGCTTGTGTCCCATGCCTTTGAATTTTCAATGGCCGTCTTTGATGTGGCTCAAAATCTGGTGCAAAAAGCGGCAGGGGTAATTAATACCTCTGCTACTGTCTCACCAGATGAAATTCTTGCGATGGTCGATACTCTAAAAGAAAAAGAGATAGGAGAACTGCTCATGATTCTTGTAGAGACGTCTCTTGTAAAGATAGCTATCCAAGTTGTTTCACTAGTTATTATGCTAGTCGTATATGGAAGAATGTTTGAAATATACGTCTATGCTTCGGTTTCTGCTATTCCTTTTGCAACGATGGGAAATAGAGAGTGGGGACAGATTGGAAGCAATTATATCAAAGGTTTATTTGCCTTAGGGCTTCAAGGTTTGTTTTTAATGGTATGCCTTGGTATTTACGCGGTATTAATAAAAACGATTCAAATAGAAAATATTCATCAGGGGATCTTTAGTGTCTTAGGTTATTCCTTACTACTAGGTCTTATGATGTTAAAGAGTGGAACACTTGCCAAGAGTGTTATGAATTCACATTAGGAGGAAGATAGATGACAAAGAAAAAGGTAGTAGTTGGTTTGGGTATACTGGCAGGCGTAGCAGGCATTGTTGCTTGTGAGTTCAAGAAAAAAGAAAGATTAAATAGGCTTGAAGATGCTTTATCAGGACTTGTTTTTACGCAAGAGTCCATGCTTTGCTATCAGGCAGAGAAGAATGAAGATTATGAAGACAGACTAAATGGCTTAGTTGAAGAAGTAGGAAGTGTTTATGAACACTTTGAATATATGAAACAAAATGAAGAAAAATTACAAAATGGGAGGTAAGCAATGGCCTATGTACCAATCCCTAAAGATTTAAATAGGGTTAAAACAAAAGTCGCCTTTAACCTAACTAGAAGACAGTTAATAGGCTTTTCACTGGCTGGGCTTGTGGGCTTTCCTGTATATCTATTTGTTAGAAACTATGTTCCAAATGATGTTGCAGTAATCATTATGATTGTGGCCACGTTACCCATCTTTTTTATAACCATGTTTGAGAAAGACGGGCTTAGGTTCGAGCAGTACTTTAAATATATTTACGAGCACAAGTTTTACCAGCCAAGTAAACGACTAAGGAAGGAGGTTTTACGAGGTGGACAAAAGACGAAAACACCAAGAGCAAAAACTCAAGCAAAGGCAAGAGGCTCTAAAAGATCAAAAAAGAAACCTGAGACAAATAAAAGGAATACCAGAGAAAAAGAAAAGTAAGGGAAGTTTTCTCGACCTTTTATTCAACAAGGAAAAGAAGCGATATACCGTAGAAGATACTATTCCCTATTTACGAATGATGAAAAATGGTATCTGTCAGGTAGATGAGAAAAGATATAACAAGACAATAGCCTTTCAAGACATTAATTATCAGTTGGCATTGGAAGAAGATAGAGATTTAATCTTTAACCAATTTGCCAACTTTTTAAATTCCTTTGATCCCAGTGTGTCTATTCAATTCTCTTATGTAAATCAATTAGGTAGAAACCAAGAAATGGAAGATGCCATTAAGATTCCAGACAAGGGAGATGATTATGATGAAATAAGGCTTGAATTTAGGACAATGCTAAAATCACAACTGGCTAAGGGAAATAACGGATTAAAGAAATCAAAGTATATTACCTTTACAGTAGAAGCAGATAAACTTGAACAAGCCACGGCCATGCTAGGAAGACTAGAAATAGATATTTTATCTAATTTTAAGAGTATGGGTGTAAGAGCGGAATCGCTTAATGGTGAGGAAAGGCTTAAGCTACTCCACAATATGCTTAATCCTGACAAGAAGTTTGATTTTTCGTATAAAGATTTAAAAGCGAGGGAATCAACAAAAAGCCATATCACGCCAGATGAATTTAACTTTGCCCCTAGTAAGTATTTTAAGTTTGGTAGATATATAGGGGCTATAAACCATTTTCAGATTCTTGCCAGCGAGCTGTCAGACCGAATGTTGGCTGAATTTTTAGATATTGAGGATAACATCAACATCTCATTTCACATTCAAGCTATCGACCAGTCTGAAGCAATTAAAATGGTAAAAAGGATCAATACCGATATCGATAAAATGCGTATTGAAGAAAACAAAAAAGCGGTCCGTAGTGGTTATGATATGGATATTTTGCCATCAGACTTAATTACCTATGGTGAAGAAGCAAAAATACTACTAAAAGATCTGCAGACAAGAGACGAAAGGTTATTTCTAGTAACCATTGTCTATATGAACTTTGCAAGGACAATTCAAAAATTAGATACAACCATTGCTCAAATCAGTTCAATAGCTAATAAACATAACTGCAAATTAAAGAGATTGGACTACCAACAAGAGCGAGGGCTAGTAAGTGTACTTCCACTAGGGGTTAATCAAATTGAAATTGATAGGTATCTTATGAGTTCTTCAACGGCCGTATTTATTCCCTTTACAACAGAAGAGCTATTCATCGATTCTAAAAATAGCTTGTACTATGGTCTAAACGCCCTTAGTCACAACTTGATAATGGCAGACAGAAAACTATTAAAAAATCCAAATGGCCTGATATTAGGTACACCTGGTTCTGGTAAGTCCTTCTCTGCTAAAAGAGAGATGGCCAATGCTATTTTAGTTACCGATGATGATGTGATTATCTGTGACCCAGAAGGAGAGTATGGCAATCTAGTAGAACAATTTAATGGTGAAGTGATTAAGATTTCATCAAAATCGAAAGATTATCTCAACCCTTTAGATATCAATATGAACTATGGCGATGGTGATGCTCCATTGAAGGATAAGGCAAACTTCATCATGTCTCTTTTAGAGCTGGTTGTTGGAGGAAGTGGCTTAACGGCCGCAGAAAAGTCCGTTATTGATAGGTGTTTACCTAAAATCTATGAGGGCTATTTTGCTGACCCGAAACCAGAGAATATGCCAATACTTCAAGACTTGTACGATATGTTAAGAAATCAGGAAGAAGCTGTTGGTAGAAAACTAGCCACAGAGATGGAAATCTATGTTACTGGATCTCTTAACGTATTTAATAATCACTCGAATGTTGACTTAAATAAACAGCTACTTTGCTTTGACATTAAGGAGCTAGGAACTCAGCTTAAAAAGATAGGTATGCTGGTCATCCAAGACCAAGTATGGAATAAGGTTTCACTCAATAGAGGAAGCAGGGCTACCAGATACTACATTGATGAATTTCACTTACTTCTAAAGGAAGAACAAACTGCCCAATATTCAGTAGAAATCTGGAAGAGATTTAGAAAATGGGGAGGAATTCCTACTGGTATAACACAAAACGTTAAGGACTTACTTGCTAGTCAAGAAATAGAAAATATCTTTGATAACACCGATTTTGTTCTTATGCTTAACCAAGCTCCAGGAGACAGAGATATCCTGGCAAGCAAACTTAAAATTTCATCACCTCAGCTTAGATATGTCACCAATTCCAATGCTGGTGAGGGATTACTTTTCTTTGGAAATACCATTGTTCCATTTGTGGACAAATTCCCGAAAGATACGATTCTTTATCAGAAGATGACAACTAAACCTGAAGAGGTTAAAGATGAGTAAGAAAAGGAAAAAGAGTTTTGATGAAAAGTTGAGGTTAAGTAAGGAAAAGCAAAATCAAGATGGCAGTAAAGTTGTAATTGAAGATTCGAAGCTAAAGCATGGAGACGATTATCGTGGAAAGATTATTCGAGATAACGAGCGTTTCCAAGATAAGTTTCAAGAAAGAAAAAGTAAAAGATATGATTTGGAAAAGGAAGATAAAGGAGGGAAATCAAGCAATCGAAGATATAAGTTAGCAGAAGAAAAAGTCCAACATCAAGAAGAAATTCAGAGTACGAATCATGAGATTAATGGGACGCCCACGGAAGTTAAGGCAGAAGAAATTGGCTTATCTCATGAAGGAGAAGCTAACAGAGAAATAATCGCAAGGCCAAATCAAAATACCAATATTAAGCTAAAAACAGACTCTCACAGAGAAACCAGGGAGTCTGTTTTTTATTCTGCTAATACTCAAAATCCTGATTCTAAAATTAATTATAAGGCTTCCAAAAAAGCTCAGCTTAGAAAACAAGCAGAAATTTTCCGAAAAGAGGAAAAGTTAGCAGAAAAGGCTAGTCAAGAAAGTGAGGTGTATGATCCACTAGCCAAGGACACAGATAATGATGGTATTCCTGATAGGTATGACAATAACTTTAAGGATAGTGATTATTTTAAATCAACCTATGATGTAGAAGATCCAAAAAGAGAAGAACAAGTCCATCAACAAGAAAACTATTCTCAAGCTAGTACAAAAACGCAAAATAGAAAGATTGGAAAGGACTTTCGAAAACAGCAAGCTGACTTTAAAAACAGGAATTTTGAGGAAAACAAGTATGATCCACTAGAAAGAGATACGGATAGTGATGGCATAGCAGATAGGTTTGACCATGACTTCAAGGACAGCAGGTACTTTGAATCAACTTTTGATGTAGAAGATCAAGAGCTAGAAGCTAGAAACCTTAAAGAAGTAAAGCTCAAACTTAAAGAAAAGCAAAAGCAAAAATATGCTGATGAATTTAGGAAGAAGCAAGCAGGTAAAGAGCTTCATCAAGAAGGAAGTAAGAAGAAAAATTATACCAATGAAGGATTTACCAGAAATAGAGGAAAGGAAGATAAAGGACATCCTTCAAAAGAAGCAGTTCCTAATAGCAAAGAGAAGAAAGAAAGAGTAAAAAATCTTGCTAAATCAGGCCTTAAAAAGGCAGCGGTAGCATCTGGTTTATTAATAGGTGCTGAAAAGAGCCAAGATGTAGCAAAAGCATATCTTAGTTCAGGAAGCGAAGACAATGTAGGTGTTGAAGGAGCTGAAAAGACTTTAGAAGCAAATTCAAAACTTGTTCATAAAGCACAAAAGTCTTTTAACAAAAGAAAATCGAAAGAGGCCTATTCCCTATCTGAAAATGAATACAAGTTAAAGGAAAAAAAGTCGAAGCTTGATTTTCGAGATGAGATAGAAAAGGCTAAGGAAACAGCGGAGTATAAAAAGAGCAAAGCCTATAAAAAGTTTCAAAAAAGAAAGCAAAAGAAGTCTTCTATCCAAGAAAAGAAACATACAAAAATTATCGACAGGATAAAGAAAAGCTTCAAAGACCTAAGCATAAGTGCAAAAAATTTCATTGTAAGGAAATCGAGGATAGCAATCTTGGCTATTCTAGCGGTAATCATCATTGGAACATTTTTTATTAACTTTGGTGGTTCGAGCATGTCTTTGATGATGAACACAGCTAGCTCAACCCTATCAACGACTTATCTTTCAGACCAAGGTGTATTAAGTGAAGTTAATCAAGTATTCACTTCAATGGAGCAAGAACTTCAAGACGAGCTTTCAAGTCTAGAAGATTATTATCCTGGCTATGATGAATATATTGTTAATAAAGATGGGGAAATTTACCATAATACTCATGAATTACTGGCCTATATTACTTCAAGATATGGGGCTGTTGAAAAAGTTTCCGATGTGAAAAATGCTCTTTATGAACTCTTCAAGGAGATGTATCAAGTTAGTTATCAAACTGAAGAAGAAACAAGGTATAGGACAGAAACTAAAACCATTATCAATGAAAACGGTCAGGAAGAAACCATTCAAGTCCAAGTTCCTTATGTGCATAAGAAGCTTATCGTAAACCTTAAGACAAGGACAATGGATAGTGTTGTTCGAGAAATATTTGCAGAGTATCCAGACAATATCACTCATTATGAAGCACTTGTGGCAAATCAGGGTAACATGGGTGATTACTTTGGAAGTGGGGCAGGCGATTTGTCTGAAATTGTCTTTAATCCAGATTTTGGAAATCCTGGCATAGCATTTGATGATGCAACGACGAAAAAGCTCTTTAATGAAGCTGAAAAACATATTGGCAAGCGTTATGTATTTGGAGCAAATGGTCCGAGTAACTTTGACTGTTCAAGCTTTGTTTGCTGGAGCTATACCCATTCAGGTGTTCGAAATATGCCAAGAACAACGGCCTATCGAATTTTTACAGATTATTGCAACCCTGTAAGTCCAAGTGAAGCAAGAGCAGGAGATATTATTTTCTTCCATGGAACATATAACAGTGGAACGCCAATATCTCACGTAGGAATTTATGCAGGGAATGGAATGATGCTTCATGCTGGAGATCCAATACAGTATACAAGCATTAACACAAACTACTGGAAGAGTCATTTTTACAGTTTTGGAAGATTAAGATAGAAAGGATAAAACATGTGAGCAGAAGATTAAATACAGTAAATAACAAAATAAATAAGTTAAATGAGAAGAAAGCCCTACTCGAAGAAGAGTTAGGGCTTTTGCTTTTAGAAAAAGAAGAATTAGAAGAACAGGAAATTATAGCTGTTTGTAAGAAAAACAATATCACTCTAGAAGAGCTGATGCGAAAAGTAAATGAAGAAAAACAAAGAAAAATGAAGGAGAAAAAAGAAAATGAAGAATAGTACAAAAAGATTTGTGGCACTCCTGCTTTTATTAGTTGGTCTTGTGGGTTATTTAGGCGGAGCTGGAGAGATTGTAATGGCAGAAGAAAGTGCATGGACAAAAGAGGACTTTTTATATAGTAACGACACAACAATCATTGCCTTTTCAGAGCAAGGAATGGAAAAAAGCAAAACAATGAAGACCTTAAGCTTTCCTGAAGGTGTAGTGACAATTAATGGAAACTACTCCTTAAGTCATCAAGATGACCCTAGGCGTTTTGAAAGGGAATTTGGTAGAGGAAAAGAGTGGGATAAGATTATAATCCCTGACAGCGTGGAAAATCTAGGCTATGCTGTATTTCTTGAGGCTAGAACAAAAGAAGTCCAGTTATCCAAAAATCTAAAAAGTCTTGGCGGTCTTGCGTTTTTCAACAACGGCTTACAAGAAGTTACTCTCCCCCATGGCTTAGAGGTTATTAATCACAATGCTTTTGAAAGAAATAAGTTAGAAACAATTATTATTCCTGAAACCGTCAATTTTATTGACCAATATGCATTTACAAATAACAATCTTCATACGATTAAAATTTTAGGTGAACCTAGGATTTCTGAAAAAGGAATATTCACTAAGCAAGTCGCTACCTATAGACCAGCTCAAAACCCTTTCTATGAGGAACACTTTGGCTACAATGGGAGCTTTCAAGTAGATAACCTTCCCGAAGAACTAAGCTATGAGAATGGAGAGTTTTCTTTCAAGAGCGATGATGTGGATATGGTAACTTTTGATTTTAGCCTTGCTAATACTTCCTATGAAGGCAGTATGACCATTGTAAATTCTCATAAATATAGTCAAGGTGTTCAAGTTAAGCCAGAAACAACAGAAGCGGATACTCAAACGGATAATAAGGAAACCACGGATGTAGGCACTCAAACCGATGATAAAGAGATGACAGAAGCTGGAACACAAACAGACACTCCTGACACTAGCGAGCAAGCAACGCAAACCAAAGTTGATGTTCTTGTAAAGTACGTCTTAGAGGATGGGACAGTTTATAAAGAAGACAAGGTTAGTGCTGATGTAGTTGCGATTCTTGATTCTGGTGACTTACCAATGCTCTCAAATGATATGAAGTTTATAGATGACTTCTTGTTCTATGAAGTTAAAGAAAGAGACAATGTTATCGAGAGGAAGGTTGCTAAGCTTGTTCAAGATAAAGAGCCTGAAATTGATGATAAAGAACAACAAGTAGAAGATGGTAAAAAAGAAGATACTAGCACTCAAACAGATTTAACGAAAGAAGATCTTGCGGAACTTGAAGATAAATCTAATCAACTGGCTAAGGAAGTAGAAAAATTAAAAGAGACTCTCATTAAATCAGAAGAAGTATCTAAAGAGCAAAAGGAAAAGATTGAACTATTAGAAAAAGAAAAGGCTGACTTTAAGCAGGAATTAGATGAAGCTAAAAAGCAATCTGAAGAAGCAAGCAAAAAAGAAGAGACTGATGAGAACAAGGCTTGCCTTGAACAAGTAAAAGCATTAGAGGAAAAGCTTGCTGGAATTGACAAGACTTTGCAAGAGACAAATAAGATTATTAAAGAAAATCAATTATCTTCAAGTCAAGTAAATACGACCCAAGCAAAAGAAACCCCTAAAGTAGTTACGAAACAACAAAACCATACGGCAGAAAATACTAGCCCTGTTAAATCTACAGGTTCTACAACACAATCCGTAATAAAGGAAAATCCAAATACTGGAGTTAAAGAGATTGAAAAACCAAAGAGTACCTTGCTTGAGAATTCAGGTGAAAATACTCAGGTAAAGAACCCTAATGGCGAGACTCAAGAGACTCCTGTTAATCAAATGCAAGAAAAGGATACTGAAATCAGATATCCAAATAAATTGACACCTAAACAACCAGCTAATGGCACTTCAAATGATATGAATGGGAATAATCAATCAGTGAATACGAATAAAGGCGTGGCAAGCGATCCGTCCAAGGCAAGGGCTACTATAACAGAAAATGTAGACAATGCTAATAATGATTTCCCGATTCATAATGGAATAGTCGAAGAAGGGACAGAAGCTAATGAAGGCCTTCCATACTATTCAGCAGACGCAAGGCAGTTTATAACCTTCATGACTAAGAACGGCAAAACATTCCATCTAATTATTAATCATGATGAGACACAAGAAAATGTAATGCTCTTAACAGAGGTATCAGAAGATGACTTGCTTAACATGGTAGAAACGAAAGAAGAACCAAAAAAGGAAGAACCTGTGAAAATTGAGGAGCCAGAGCCAGTTGTTGAAGAACCTGTGAAGGAGGAAGAATCTAGCAATGCTGGAACATATCTTCTAGTTGGTCTTGTTATCGCTGGTGTATTGGGTGCTGGCTACTATTTCAAGGTAGTTAAGGCAAACGAAAATGAAGAGCTAGCAGGTTTTGAAGAAGATGATGACTATTATTCGGAAGCAGAAGATAGTTATATCGATTCAAATGACGATGACGAGGAAGAAGACATCGATAGTGAAGACTTGCTATAAGTAAAGTGAAATTCATTAGTAGTAGAGGCGAGAGCGTAATAGCTTTCGCCTTTTACTTTTTTTAGGAGGAAGATATTTAATGAAGTTAGTAATAGCAGAAAAACCAAGTGTGGGAGTTGCTCTTGCAAAAGTAATTGGAGCAAATCAAAGAAGAGACGGCTATTTTGAAGGAAATGGCTATATTGTTTCTTGGTGTGTTGGTCATTTAGTTCGCATGGCAAATCCTGATAAATATGACGAAAAATATGCTAAGTGGAAAATAGAAGATTTACCTATTTTTCCAGAAGAGTATTTATATGAACTAAATCCTAAAACGAAAAAGCAGTTTGCTCTTTTGAAAAAGCTCATGCAAGACAAAAAAGTGGATACAGTTATCAACGCTTGTGATGCTGGACGTGAAGGAGAATCTATTTTTAGATTGGTCTACCAGCAAGCAAAGTGTAAGAAGCCAATTCAAAGGCTCTGGATATCGTCAATGGAAGATCAGTCGATAAAAGAAGGCTTTCAAAACTTAAAAGATGGACGTGATTTTGAAAATCTCTTTGAGTCTGCACAGACAAGGTCTATTGCTGATTGGCTTGTTGGTATGAATTTAAGTAGGCTTTATTCTTGTCTTTACAAACAAAATTATTCGGTGGGAAGAGTTCAGACTCCAACGCTAAATATGATTGTACAGCGTGATGGCGAAATAGATAGGTTTATAAAAGAAAAATATTACACTGTTGAGATTATAGGTGATGGTATTACTCTTTCTACTGAAAGAATTGATGACTATGAAGTAGCAGACCAACTTAGAAACCTCATTGATGAAAAAATTATTATTACTGATGTAGAGAAAAAAGAGAAGGTAACTAGACCTGACAAGCCTTATGATTTAACAACTTTACAACGAGAAGCAAATAAAGTTTTTGGATATTCAGCCAAGAAGACCCTTGATATTACACAAAAGCTCTATGATAAAAAACTAGTAACTTACCCAAGAACGGATAGTCGCTATTTAACCGAGGACATGAAAGAGATGACAAAGTTACTGCTTAATCGCCTAGAAAGAGACTTTCAGTTTGATGAAAAGAGCTTTTCTTCTATCTTTGACAATTCTAAAGTGACCGACCACTACGCCATTATCCCAACTATGAGTGTAGAAATGTCTAAACTAGAAAGTCTAAGCACAGAAGAAAAGAATGTCTATGAGCTTATCAAGGCAAAACTACTTATGGCTTGTAGCAAGCCTTTAATTGAGAGCATGACAAAAGTTATCTATGAATATGATGGCTTTACTTTTACGGCTAATGGCAAAACTGTAATTGAAAATGGCTTTCGAGAATATGAAATTAAGACAAAAGAATTAAAAGAGAAGATTTTACCTAATCTTTCATCTGGAGATGAGCTTGTTGTTTTAGATGTACTTATCCAAGAAAAGTTTACGAAACCACCCCTACATTTCAATGAAGATACTTTACTAAAAGCAATGGAAAAAGCTGGAGCAGATTCTTTAGATAAAGATATTGAAGTTGAACGTATGGGACTAGGTACACCAGCGACAAGAGCAGGGATCATTGAGAATTTAATAAACAAAGGATATGTAGAAAGAGATAAGAAGAATTTGCTTGCTACCCATAAAGGTACGTCTTTAGTGGCAATTGTGGCTGATGAGTTTAAGTCAGCAGAGACCACTTCTCATTGGGAAATGAAGTTATCGGATATTGCCAGTGGAAAATTTTCTAAAGACGAGTTTATAGGAGCAATTCAGAAGACAATTCAAAAGACAATAGATTTATACGAGAAGGCAAGGAAATAATGATAGGAGGTTAATTTATGCGAGTTAATGATTTTTACAATATCATAGAAGTCATTAAGCAAGATATTTTAAGTAGCCCAGAGGAATACCTAAAGTTACTTAAAGTCATGGGAAACAATCAACGCTATGATTTCCTAAGTCAGATGACAATTTATGATAAAAATATAGAAGCGAATGCTTGTGGTAAATTTGATTTTTGGCGAAAAAGATTTAATCGAACAGTAAAGTATGGAGAAAAAGGAATCCCCATTATTGAAGATTATGGAGGATACAAAAGAGTTGACTATATTTTTGATGTAAGTCAGACCGTATCAAGAAATCGAGAAGTCAACGAAGTAAACTTATGGCAGTTTGATAAAGAAAAGTATGGTTTTATTCTAGAAGAATTAATTGAAAATGCAGGTTATGATCCTAGTGATAAGCTATCTGAAAACTTATATAATTTAACGAGAATAGTTAGCGAGGAAAGGGCATATAGTTTAGCCAATGAACTTAGGATTGATGAAGAAGATAGAAGTTCATTTGTAGCCTTTATCAACCAATCAGTAAGCTATGCTATTGCTAATAGATTTAATTTAGATTTTCCAATCAATAGCGAATTGATAGCAGATAATTACTATCATCTTGATAGCACTTCCTTCATGACTGTGGGGAATGTTCTATCAGAGCTTTCTGAAGATGTTATTGAAAAGGTGATGGTAAGAACAAGAGATTTAGAATTACAAGAAGAATTAGCGAATGCTAGAGAAACTAAGGGAGGAAGAGAAAATGTTGTTCGACGAGATAGTAATGATAGAAGACAGACAGAGCGAATTTGGGAATATGGAGACGATGGAAGAGATAGCCTTGAAAGTCAGGGAGAAAACCCTGGACAAGCTGGAGGAAGAGAAGGAGTTTATGGAAACTTATCCGAATCCGACTTACGCCATCATGAGGCTGGACTATCTAGTAGAGACGGAGAGTCAGAGTCTGTTCGAGATGTTGCTGGATCTTTACGAGAAGAAAGAACTGGTGAGTCATTTGATGCAGATACAGAGCGAAGCGATTCAGATGATACGAGACGAGAAACCCAAGATGATGGAAGCTTGGAAGATAGAGGACGAGAACTCCAAGGAGATGAAGACTATGATGTCGGCCTTGAAGGAGATAGTCATCAAGGAAGTAGTGGAAGTTTAGAAGAGAATAGTCAAGACTTAGAAGAAGCCGAAGAGGCTTCTTTTTTCTATTCAAAGAACGAGCCAAGCATTTTAATGACGGAAGAAATGCTTGAAAGAGTACCAAAAATATATGAGCAAGATGGAGTCCCCTTAGCAGACAAGGAAGTTCATGCGGCCTATTTTATTCCTTTTAGGTCAAATTGGACTTGGTACATGACAGAGTTTGATCCAGAAACAAGGGATGCTTATGGCCTTGTATTAGGCTATGAACCTGAATGGGGATATTTTAATCTTGATGAGTTAGAGGAGTTGCAGGCACAAAGACTTATTTTAGAAGATTTTCCTAAAACATTTAGAGAGCTCGCAGATACAGAATTAAGAAAGCAGTTATCAGCAGATGAGCTTAATACTGTTTTTAGGGGGCAACTTTCTTTTGAAAATGAACCTATGGAGCAAGTTTCATTATTTGATGACTTGGATTTAGAAGAAGAGTCTGACAAGAACCCTGATAGGCTGGACAATTTATTAGAAATAGGACAAACCGTCTACTATGACTATGAAGCCTACTTAGTTGAGGAAATATATACTGAGGGTAACCAAGGACACTTAAAATTAAAACCGACAAGAGAAACGAGCCACTATAATCCCCATTTAACGTTTGAAAGCAAGGATGAGCTATATGAGCTTATTACTTTAGAAAGACCAAGCTTTATTGTTGGTGATGAAGTCCGCTATAAGGATAAAGACTTTACCATAACCAACATTGATATGTCGTCAAATTTAAAAACGGTAACCATTCGTGATCATGACGAGTTTTTAGGTGGCATGATACGAGCTTCTGAAGTTCTTGTTTTTAAGAATGAAGATGATTTAAATAAAATGTTTCGACCTTTGGGAAAAGAAATATTAGAAGAACCTAAAGAGGAAGCAAGCATAGATGTAGAACAAGTTCTTGAAACGGAAAAAATACCAGCTAAAAATTATGTGTTACCAGAAGTTTCAAATGAGCTGACAAGCCTTACTCCATCAGAAAGGCTTAGCCGAAACATTGAAGCCTTGCAAGTTCTCTTTAATATTGAATCAGAAAATAGAAATGCCAGAGAAGATGAGCAAGAAGTCTTATCTGGTTATTTAGGTTGGGGTGGTCTTGCTGATGTTTTTGATGAAAATAAGAAAGGCCAATGGGAAGAAGCAAGAAATTTTCTAAAGGAAAACTTAACAGAAGAAGAATATGAAAGGGCTAAAGAAAGTACACTTACAAGTTTTTATACGCCGAAAATTGTTGTTGATAGCATATATCAAACACTGTCTGATATGGGATTTAGAAAAGGCAATATCTTAGAGCCTTCAATGGGCATAGGGAATTCTATAGGAAGCTTACCAAGTGATTTATCAGAATCAAAATTTTATGGAGTGGAGCTAGATTCCATAAGTGGGCGTATAGCCAAAAAGCTTTATCCAGAAAGCGATATTCAAATTAAAGGCTTGGAAGGAACAGACTTTTCAAATAACTTCTTTGATATAGCAATAGGAAATGTTCCCTTTGGCGACTACAAGGTTAATGACCGAGACTATAACCGAAATAATTTTCTAATTCATGACTATTTCTTTGCTAAGTCCATTGATAAGGTTCGTAATGGTGGAATTATTGCCTATGTTACTTCCTCGGGAACAATGGATAAAAAGGATGAGAGCGTAAGACGATATTTAGGAGCAAGGGCTGAGTTTTTAGGGGCAATAAGACTTCCTAATAACACTTTTAAAGGTGAAGCTGGTACAGAAGTTACTTCCGACATTATCTTCTTAAAGAAAAGAGACTCAATTCTTGATCGAGATGATGACTGGATTCATTTGGCAGAGGACGAAAATGGTCTTAGCTATAATAAGTATTTTGTAGACCATCCTGAAATGGTGCTAGGTCAGATGGTTGAAACTAGTGGTCGATTTGGCAATGAGATTAATTGTATAGCAGAAGAGGAAGATTTAGCCACTCTACTAAGAAAAGCTAGTAAGGAAATATCATTAAACAATAGCTATGAAGAAATTGAGCTATTAGATGATGAACTAGATACAATCCCTGCAACAGATGATGTAAAAAACTTTTCCTATACTGTTATTAATGATGAAGTCTATTATCGAGATAACTCTGTTCTTATTCACAAGGAAGTATCAGAGTCTAACAAAGAAAAAATAAAAGATTATCTTGCTATTAATGAGGCTTTGAAAGAAGTCATCTATAGGCAAAAAGAAGATTTTTCAGATAGCGAAGTAAAAGAAGCCCAAGAAAGATTAAATGAAGTCTATGATGCCTTTTCAAAAAAACATTGTTTTATTAATAGTCTTTCCAATACAAGAGCCTTAAGAGAAGATAGTAACTTCCCTTTGGTATCTTCAATCGAAATTTTAGATGATGAAGACCAGTTTAAGGAAAAGGGTGATATTTTTTCAAAAAGAACCATCACCAAAGCAAAGGTTGTTGACCATGTAGACACATCTTTAGAAGCCTTAGTCTTATCTGTTTCAGAAAAAGGAATGGTCAACTTCCCTTATATGGAGGACTTAACAGGTAAGGATAGAGGAACTTTGATTGAAGAATTGCAAGGTGAGATATACCTAAATCTAGATGAGAAACCAAATGTAAATACATCTTTTTCAATCAATATTGAAGATGGAGACCTGCCTTTTGCATCGGCTAATAATAGTGACTCCTACAAGTATCGCTATGTAACAGCTGATGAGTATCTAAGTGGGGATATCCGTGAAAAACTAGAGAGTTTAAATAGTCACATTGAAAGGATTCATTATGAATTAAGTCACAATGAGCGAAATAGGGTTGCTATCTCGGCAGACTATACTATTTACTCAGAAGATGAGAAAAAGCTTCTACAAGGCGAATTAGAGCGTCTGAACTACCAAAGAGAACGTCTACAAGAGGTTATGCCTGAAAGATTAACAGCTAGTGAAATTAACGTTAGATTAGGGGCAACTTGGATTCCTGCAAAAGACGTAGAAGCCTTTATTTTTGAAACTTTAAAGACACCCAGCTTTGCAAAGTGGGATATTAACGTCAAATTCTCCCCGCTGACTAGCGAATGGAACATCGAAGGTAAGAGTGTAGATAAGTTTAATGACCTAGCGAATATGACTTATGGAACTTCCAGAGTAAACGCCTATAAACTTATTGAAAATTCCTTAAATTTGAAAGATACAAAAGTATTTGATCGTGTAACAGATGATGAAGGTAGGACAACATCGGTCTTAAATAAAAAAGAGACCATGCTTGCCAGTCAAAAGCAGGAGCTTATAAAGGAGAAGTTTAAGGATTGGATTTTTGAAGAGCCTAACCGAAGGCATAGGCTAGAAAATATTTATAATGAACGCTTTAACTCTGTTAGAAACCGAGAATATGATGGGTCGAACTTAAGCTTTGAGGGCATGAATACGGAAATTGAATTAAGACCACACCAAAAGAATGCAATAGCCAGAACCTTGTATGGTGGAAATACCCTACTTGCCCATGTAGTTGGAGCTGGCAAAACTTATGAGATGGTCGCTTCTGCTATGGAGTCAAAGAGGTTGGGTATGTGTACGAAATCATTATTTGTAGTACCAAACCATATTACAGGCCAGATTGGACGTGAGTTCATGCAACTCTATCCTTCGGCCAATATCATGGTAGCAGATAAAAAAGATTTTCAACCTAAAAATCGAAAAAGGTTTATAGGTAAGATTGCTACAGGTGAGTATGATGCCGTTATTATTGGGCATAGCCAATTTGAAAAGATTCCCATGAGTAAAGAGTACCAAGAAAAGCATATCAAGGAGCAGATTAACGATATCGTTCATTTTATTTCTGAATATAAGTATGACCGAAATCAAAACTTTACGGTTAAACAGTTACAAAAGACAAAGAAAAAGCTGGAGACAAGACTTGCAAAGCTGAATGACGACTTTAAAAAAGATGATGTGATTACCTTTGAAGAGCTAGGAGTTGATAGATTATTTATAGATGAGGCTCATAACTACAAGAACTTATTTTTGCATACTAAAATGAGAAATGTTGCAGGTATTGGCCAGTCAGAAGCCTTTAAGTCTTCGGATATGTATATGAAGTGCAGATACATGGACGAAATGACGGACGGCAAGGGGGTCATATTTGCGACAGGAACGCCTGTATCTAATTCTATGACGGAGCTTTATACCATGCAAAGATATCTCCAGTATGATGACCTTAAAAAGCAAGGTCTTGAACACTTTGACTCATGGGCATCAACATTTGGAGAAACGCAAACGGCCATGGAATTAAGTCCTGAAGGTACTGGCTATCGAGTGAAGACTCGTTTTTCTAAGTTTTATAATCTGCCAGAACTTATGAGTATGTTTAGAGAAGTAGCTGATATTCAAACGGCTGATATGCTTAATCTTCCAACGCCACAAGCGGAATATCATGTAATTAAGACTATGCCAAGTGAAGAACAAAAGGAAATCTTGCAAGGCCTTGCTGAAAGAGCAGATAAGGTAAGAAATAATCAGGTCGAACCTACTGTAGATAATATGCTTAATATAACCAATGATGGCAAAAAGCTTGCCTTAGATCAGAGGCTAATTAATCCCCTGCTACCTGATAATCCTGAAAGTAAGGTCAATACTTGTATCAAGAATGTATTCAGCATTTGGGAAGCTTCATCAGAAAGGAACTCAACACAACTTATATTCTCGGATATGTCGACACCAAAAGGTGACGGTGAGTTTAATGTCTATGATGATATACGAGATAAGCTTGTAGAGATGGGAATCCCTAAAAAGGAAATTGCCTTTATCCATGAGGCCAATACTGATAAGCAAAAAGAAGAACTCTTTGCCAAGGTGCGTAAGGGCGAAGTGAGAATCCTTATGGGGTCTACTCAAAAGATGGGTTCAGGGACGAATGTTCAGACCAAGTTAATAGCTCTTCATGATTTAGATGTTCCATGGAGACCAGCCGACCTAGAACAAAGAGCAGGACGTATTGTCCGCCAAGGTAATGAAAATGAGAAGGTCAATATCTTTAGGTATGTTACTGAAAATACCTTTGACAGCTATTTGTGGCAGACCATTGAGAATAAGCAAAAGTTTATTTCTCAGATCATGACTTCTAAAACACCAGTTCGAGCCGCTGAAGACGTAGACGAAAGCAGTTTGAACTATGCTGAAATCAAAGCCTTAGCAACAGGAAATCCCTTAATAAAAGAAAAGATGGAGCTGGATAATCAGGTTACGAAACTAAAAATGCTTGAAGCAAACTTTAAGTCTAATAAGTATAGCCTAGAAGACAAGGTTACCAAGACTTATCCGAAAGAAATACAAAAAACAGAGAGCTTGATTAAGAGGATGAAGAAGGACATCGGGAATGTTGAAGCTAAAGCAGAAGGTGATGAAAAATTTAATTCAATAACGATTAATGGAGAGAAGATTAAAGATAAGAAGCAGGCTGGAGAGAAGCTTTTAGAAGCAATTAAAGGCGTTCATGTTAACGAAGGCAAGGTAATTGGAGAATACCGCAACTTTGGACTTGAAGTAGCCTATAACTCCTTTGCTAACCAATACACCTTTTCTTTAAATGGTGAAGCAAAACATACTGGTGTTCTAGGAACAAGTGCAGATGGCAACCTTACAAGGCTAGATAATGTACTAGAGAAAATGCCTGAAAGGTTAGAACAACAAGAAGATAAGCTTCAAATGACCAAAGAACAACTAGCCAATGCTAAAGAAGAGCTAAAAAAGCCTTTTGAACAGGAAAGTGAATTGCAGGATAAAGTTCTTAGACTAGCAGAGTTAAATAAGTTGTTAGATATGGGTGAAGTTGAAGAATTGGAAAATCACTCTCCCCTAATAGAGGATTTAAAAAGAGCCATCATTGAGTTTTGTAATGAAGAATATGACAGCGATTACTCATATAATGAGTTTGATACTCTTTACCCTGATTTGGCTCATGTAGGTATTGCCTATACAGAAACGCCAGATGGAAGAAACTCAATCTCTTATGAGCTTAACCTGGAAGAGAAGTCCTGGTCTTTATATCTAGACGAGGACATTTTAGTTGCAACAGAAAAATTTGGAGAGAAAGGGATGACGGAAGAAGAAGCTATTGAGGCAATGATTGAGAGCGTTCATTATGCAAACTTCAGTGATTTGGTCTATATGGATTCAGAGGATCTTATGCAGGTAACTGGTTTAGCCATCAATGACGAAGGAAATCTTTACTATCCATTAGAAAAAGACTTAGATAATGATGGCATCGCTGACCGTTATGATCATGACTTTAGAGATAGCGACTACTTTGAATCTACCTATGATGTAGATGATAACTTGCACGCAAGAAGTAAGGGTGAAAAACCGTCTATATTAGGACAAATCAAGGAATATAAAGAAAGTCAGACTAAAGAAGATACTGAAAAAGAACATAAGAAAAATGACAGAGAACGTTAATGGGAGCGAAAGCTCCTTATTTTATTTAGGAGGACAACATAATGGATTATACGGAAATAAAAGAAGCAATTGAAGCAATGGCTAATGAGAATTACGAGGACTTTGTAAAGGGGCTTATCAGTTTTGAAAAAGGAATAAATGACATGGATGCTCTTGACAGTATTTATCAATCCTATATGGATAATGACACACAAGGTTTACTAAATGATGAGTTCGACTATGTCATAGACAACCTTAAAGAGCAGGGACTAATTCAAGAGGACGCAGGTGTTGAAGAAGAAAGAGATGACCTTATAAATATCGTAGGCAACATCGCTCAAGATATTGAAAGCATAGAACTCAAAAACAATCAAGGTGAATCATTTAAAGTGGTAAACTTTACTGCAGTTTCAAATAATGAACAAGGCGACAAGGTTTTTCATAACTGTTCTGCCTATGAAGATAAGGCTAAGATTCCTGAAACATTTAATAAGGGAGATTTTGTAAAGCTATTCGGGCAGGTAAGGAAAAATATTGATGAGAATCGAAAAGAGCATATAAACGTCCGTATCCTTGATTCTAAGCTCTTAAAAGCAAGAAGTAGAGGGAAAGGTCAAGAAGAGAAGAAAGAATCGATTCTAGGGGCAATTAAGAAGCATAAGAAGGACTCAACAGAGTTGCAAAAGTATGCTAAACAAGCAAAAGACTTGCTCAATGAGCCTCATACAGGAGAAGAAAGATAAGAATTTGGCGGTGTGGTCTTCGGACTGCACCGTCTTTTTTTACGGCCAAAAAGTATGCTAAAAAAGAATTTGGTTATCAATAAAAAGAAAATGTATGATATAATTGTCATGAAGCAAAAAGTAGAGGAGGTTCTATATGTCTTCACAAAGTTGTTTTTCGTATAAAAAATTATTTAAAAAGCTCATTGATGAGGATATGAGTAATAAAGATTTAATGGATAAGGCGGATATAAGTCGAAGTACATTTTATAAAATTAAGAATTCAGAGAATGTTACAACAGAAACTTTGTTGAGAATTTGTGAGGTTTTTGACTGTGATATTTCAGAAATTATGGAAAGAGTAAAAAATATTGATGATATCGAAGAGGTCTCTAACATATGAAATATACAAAAAACGAAATAACAAATAGATTGTTTGAAGGAGATTGTCTAGAAATAATGAAGACTTTTCCAGATAAATCTATTGATATGGTTTTGTGTGATTTACCGTATGGTACTACACAAAATAAATGGGATTCAGTTATCCCACTAGAAGAATTATGGGACGAATATAGTAGGGTTGTAAAAGACGATGGGGCAATAGTATTGACATCTCATGGTCTATTTACCTCTAGATTGATGTTAAGCAACCCAAATGAATTTAAATATAAATGGATATGGATCAAATCAAAGGCGACTAATTTTTTAAATTCAAAAAAACAACCTTTAAGAAAATATGAAGAAGTATGTGTTTTTTATAAAAAACAGCCAACATATAATCCGCAAATGATGAATGGTGAATCATACGATAAAGGTATTAGAAAGGATCAGCTTAGTGGATCTTATGGAGACTTTGAACCAGTCAGGGTCAAAAGTAACGGAGATAGATATCCTGTTGATTTAATTTATTTCAAAACAGCAGAAAATGAAGGGACTGTTTTTCATCCTACACAAAAACCAATAGGGTTAGGACAATATTTAATAAAGACATATACGAATAAAGGAGATTTGGTACTTGATAATACTTTTGGCAGTGGCAGTTTTTTAGTTTCAGCACTTAGTGAAGGAAGAAATTTTGTCGGTATCGAAAAAAATGAGGAGACTCATCAATTTAAAAAACACAAATATGATTTGATAAATGTGGCCTATGAAAGGTTAAAAAACGCCTGGCATCAACTACCAATTGAAGAAAGAGAATACATTGTGAAAGAAAATATTATAAAGGAGTTTATATTAAATGATTGATATAACAGTAAATTCTAATGAAAGAAGCTGGGCGATAAATCTAATATCTTCAATTAATAGATTTGCAGATAAGAACGATTTGATAGTAAATAATGCAGGTGGAGAGTCAACTATTTCAACGGGCAAACAACGAATGTTTCCTGACTTAATTCTTTATGCTGATTCTGAACAAACCATATTTTTGCAAGGTTGGGAACTAAAAATGCCTGATACCTTGATTACAGATGATACGTTTATTAAAGATGCTCAAAGGAAAGCAATGAACCTTGGGCTCAATAGCACAGTTATTTGGAATTTTACATCTGCGGTGTTATATGTTTTTGAATCAGGTAATTGGATAGTAAAAAAATCATGGAACGATAATAGCCATATACAATCAAGAAAAGATGTAATTGAATACCAAAAAGACTGGGAGCTTACTTTAGAAAAAATAATTTTGCAAGTTAATGAATTTTTGATAACAGGAGAAATTATTAGCCAAAAAATCGATAAAGTAGTTACAGATTCATTAATGGCTAACATCATAGAAAATTGTAAGGGTAATTTGGGGAAAAAAATAAAAACAGAATCGAGAAATAATCGAGTTGTTGAAGCTTATGTATTACATTGGTGGGAAAGTGCAAAAATTGAATACTCAAATGATGAACAAGACCCTTATATTGCTTATAGCAAGATGTTAATTCTAAATTGGCTAAATAAGTTTTTATTTGCTCATTTAATTAAGGCATATCAAACTTCTGCAAGAATAGTTGACAATGTTTCAGAAGATGAAGAGATTGATTCAGTCATTGAGATTTTTGAAGAAATAACAGATAAATGTGATTTCTATAATATTTTTTGCAAAATAGAATATAGTGAGTTGATTGATTCCTATACGTGGGGAGAGATTTTAGAATATAACTCTTTGTTAAAGTCAATGAAAATTGATGAAATTGATCAAACTCTGATACAAGATATTTTAGAAAACTCTGTTGCATCGTCCAAACGTATAATTAGAGGTCAGTTCACAACACCAAAAGTATTAGCGGAAATCTTATGTAATATTACTATGTTAGATACAGAAAAAGATTTTATGGATTGTTGTTGTGGTACTGGAACAATTGCAAAAGCAGGACTCAATATAAAAACAGATAGAAATTCTGTTGAACATGCTCTAAGTACGACATGGGCATCGGATAAGGATAGTTTTCCACTTCAGTTGGCTACTATAGCTTTATCTACAATAGATACAATAAATCTGCCTCTATTAGTTTTTAATAGAAACGCATTAGATTTAAAAGAAAATGATGAAATAAATATTACTGATCCTTCCAGTGGTAAAATTTTAAGATTTGAACTTCCAAAAATGGGCACAATATGTTCTAATTTACCATTTATTTCATTTGAACGTATGGATAGTGAGGATAAAAAGATTGCTAATGGAATTATTGAGAAAGTAAAAAAAGAAACAGGTATTACTTTAAGTAGAAGAGGAGATATTTATACATATATTCCATTTACTTTACATGATTTGTTATTAGAAAATGGAAGATTAGGCTTAATTACATCAAATTCTTGGTTGGGAACCGCTAGTGGCAAACTGTTTTATAACGCTTTGAAAGAGTATTATAAAATCAATCAACTTCATATCAGTGGCAACAAGAAATGGTTTGATAATGCTGATGTTATTACAGTTGTAATGATATTAGAAAAAAAGAAGAACGACTCAATCGATATTAATAATTCTACAAGTTTTTATATTTGGAAGAAAAGCATTGAAGAATTAACTAAAAATAAAGACTTAAAGGATAATTTGATTCAAAGCTCTATACTCGATATTTCGCCGAGAGAAGAAGTAGCAGATAGAAGTACTTATACAAAAAATGAAGTAGATGAAATATTAAATTTAAATGTGTCTATAAATTCTCTTTTTCATAATAATAAGTGGTTAACAGAGATTCAAAATAAAATAATACCAATTACGGACATATTTAGTGTTTTCAGAGGAAGTAGAAGGGGATGGGATGCTTTATTCTATCCTCAGGAAAATCATGGGATTGAATCAGTATATATAAAAAAAGTGCTAAAAAATGCCAGAGGTGTGAATAGTTTGGAGACGATAGCATATGATGATGTTTTTTGCTGTAGTCTTACAAAAGAAGAACTAGAAATTAAGAAGCATAATGGTGCTTTATCTTGGATTAATAAGTTTGAAAATGAAGTGAATGGTGTTGGAAGACCTTTGCCAGAAGTATTGAGAATGAATGGAGTGCATTGGTACGAAATTAAAACAAACGAAATGGCCGATTTTTTTACCATGATGAACCCCGATAAAAGATTCTTTTTTGGTAAGTTTAAAGACAGAAGCTTTATAAATCAAAGGTTAATTGGACTAAGGGCTAAACAAAATGAGATGGACAAGGAGCTTTTACACGCCATTTTAAATTCAATACTGTCAATTTATTATATTGAAGCAATTGGTTTTGGAAGAGGTCTGGGAGTATTGGATATTAATAAGGATAGTATCTCATCTATGCATATACTAAATCCTGACATTTTGAATGACACTCAAAAAGAGCAGATTAAGACTAAGTTTAAAAGTATTTTAAATAGAAATATTTACGATTATGAAATAGAACTAGATATGGATGATAGAGCGGATTTTGATAAATATGTTCTAGAATGTTACGGATTGTCGGGACTATACTCCTTTATTAAAAGTTCTTTTTTATCTATGCATAAATTAAGAAGGAATGTTTAATAGGAGGATAAGCAAGATGTATGTTAAAAAAATTTACGTAAAAAACTTTCGACTATTAAAAGATACAACTATTTCCCTAAATCAAAATAAAACTGTTTTTGTTGGCAAAAATAATACTGGCAAAACAACAGTAATGAATGTACTTGATATAGTTACAAATTGTGTAAAGAGATTGAAGTTTGAAGATTACCCTATAAGTTGTAGGTCAAATCTATATTATCAGATAGAAGAATATATAAATGGAAATATCTTGTTAGATGATTTAATAGAGAGAATTGATCTAACACAGTTCACTTTGGAAATAGATTATAACGATAGGGATATGAACGACCCATTAGGAGAACTTTCAAACTTTATTATTGACTTAGATGAACATATAACTTATGCAATAATAAAGTGTTCATATGATTTGTCTTCAAATATTAATCAAGTTTTACAGGAAATAAAGCTGACTTATCTGGACTTAATAGAGGAAATTGAAAAAGAGAAGGAGTATGCTGTTTTGCAGCAGCTTGTCAGAAAGGAATTTAGCAAGCTTTTCGAACTAAAGATATATGCTTTAAATCCTAATGATAGAAATGATTTTCAACTTAAAACATATGAGAATCTAAGAGGACTTTTCTCCTATAGAAAAATTATGGCCGAACGGAATTTAGGTGAATCAACCGAGGAACCTAGGTTAGATCCTCTGGGAAGCCTATTAAGTTCTTTATTTACTTCAGAAATAGCCTATGCAGAAGAATCAATACAACCTGCAGTACTTGATTTGAAAAGAATGATTAATTTAACAAAATATGATTTGCAAAAGGAAATCAGTGATTATATGGATAAAATAGTTGAATCTATGTTGACGTTTGGATATCCATGTGATGAAGATTTGCTACTTAAAGCTTACACTGATTTGGATATAGAAGGCAGTATTATCACAGGAACTCAGTTGACATATAGTAGTCATGATAATGTTGAGGAATTACCAGGGGCTTATAACGGTCTGGGTTATAAAAACTTAATTAAGATATCGCTTGTTTTACAGGAATATATACGTGCGTTAAAAAATGAAAGCTTAAAAATTCCTGTTTTATTCATCGAGGAACCTGAAGCCCATATGCATCCTCAATTACAAGCCACTTTTATTGGGTATGTTGAAAGTTATATTGAGAGTTTTGAACTTGAACATCCAATTCAAACAATAATTACTACTCATTCATCACACATGGCAAATACAGTTCCATTTTCTCAAATAAGGTATTTTAAAAAGAAAAAAGATAATGTTGTATGTAAAAATTTGGACGAATTTAAATTGGAAATTAGTTACTATAATGATGATTCAGATACGATTTCATTCCTACAACAATATATTAAGCTAAATCATTGTGATTTGTATTTTTGCGATAAAGCAATTTTAGTTGAAGGTACTACAGAGAGATTACTCATAAAAGATATGATATATAAATGTTATGAAATGGGGCTATACGAAGAAGAAAGGCCATCTTTACAATCACAATATTATACTATTATTGAAGTCGGAGGAGCTTATGCTTTTAAGTTTTTTGAGTTTCTTAATTTTATAGAAGTTCCAACATTAGTAGTAACTGATATTGATTTTGTAAATCAGAATGGTAAAGCTTGTACTGAAGTTGATGCTGTTCGAAGTTCGAATGGAACTATAAACCGATGGTTTAGAAAAAAATTATCTACTAACAAAACTAAGACACTATCGATATCTGAAATACTAGAGAATTGTAAAGATGAGGAAAATCTAATTGATAATAATATAAGAATTTCATTTCAAGAAAAAGAGAATCTAAGTCATCCGCGGAGTTTTGAAGAAGCTATTTTAAATGTTAATAGAGAAAAATTTGGAATTGCAGAAAACTTAGTTGAGACATTGTTTGATTCAACTAAGGAAAGTAAAACAGACTTTGCTTTAAAAATGCTTTTTAAAAAAGAGTTCGCTGGTTACATAATACCATCTTATATTTCAAAAGGATTAGTTTGGCTAAGTTCACAAAAAAGTGCATTTGACAATCTTGTCGGAGAATAGCTATGAAATTAGAAAATAATTATGAAATAGCTAAAAATTTAGCAGATCTTGTAGATGAGGAAATAATTAATGTTTTAAAATCTAAGGAAAGTTTTTGTGTAGAGGCTGGTGCAGGTTCGGGGAAAACTTATTCTTTATTAAATGTGATAAATTGGTTAGAAAAAAATAAGAATTGGAGCAATCGGTCAATTGCTTGTATCACTTATACGAATGTTGCAGTTGATGAAATTCTAAAAAGAATTTCTAACACTAGTCCCATTATTCCATCTACTATTCATACTTTTGCATGGGATGCTATTAAAGGGTATAAAAAGGAATTGATTGGTTCTTTAGAAGAATTAGGTATATTAAAGAATTTTTCTGAAGAGGAAATAAAAACAATTACCAATGTAAACTATACATTAGGGGTTAGATATGTTGAAGATTCAGTTATGTATCTGCATCATGATGATGTAATTAATTTGTTTGCGTGGTGTTTAGATAGACCTAAGTTTAGGCAACTACTAAGTCATCGTTATTCTCTTATATTAATAGATGAATATCAGGACTCTGCAAAGATTCTAATGGATAAATTTCTTAAATATTTTGTAAATCAAAAACAAGGCCCTCAATTTGGTCTTTTTGGAGATCATTGGCAGACTATATATTCTTTAGATTCAGTTTGTGGAGAAGTTAAAAGTGGAAACCTAATTGAAATTAAGAAAAAATCAAATTTTAGATCTCAAACAGTTATTGTGGAGTTGCTAAATAAGATTCGTCCAGACTTACCCCAAGTATCTGCTATTAACGAAAATAATGGCGAGATTAAAGTAATCTTAACTAATGAATACAGAGGGATAAGGAATCTAAAAGGTTATTATAAAGATGATTTGCCCGATGCTATGCTACAGAGTTGCATTGATAATACATTAAAAATATTAAAAACAAATGGTTGGATGGATACTGAAGAGGAAAGAACAAAAGTCTTTATGTTGACTCATAAAGGTTTATCAAAGCAGCAAGGTTATGAAAATTTACTAAGTTTGGTAGGAGATGGATTAAAGAATTGCACTAATCCTTATGTTAATTTATTTGATCAATATATTGAGCCTATATATAGTGCTTTGAATGAAAATAACGTTAAAAAATTGTTTGAGATTTTAGGCATTCGAAGACAACCTTTAGTGACTAGAAATTCTAAGCTGAATTGGAAAAAATTTTATTTGGAACTAAAACGCTCAAGAGATAAAACTATCTATGACGTAATTAAATGTGTAGATGATAGTAAAATTATTCCTTTACCTGAATCAGTGTTGACAGAATATAATGATTACAATAGTTCAGAAGAAAAATCAAAGAACGATAGTATATATCAAATAAATTATAGTGAAGTCGTAAAAGCTTTGGATTTTCTTAATGAAAATTCTATTTACGCAACAAATCATGGGGTAAAAGGTGCTGAATATGATAATGTATTAATGGTTATGGGTAAAGGTTGGAATAATTATAGGTTTGAAAAAATTTTGTATAAGGATCCAGAAAGATTAAGTGAAAAAGATTATGATGCATATATTCGAAATAGAAATCTATTCTATGTAGGATGCTCTCGAGCTAAGAAACGATTAGCATTATTAATAACTATACCAGTACAACAAGAGTTTGTAGATTACTTACAAAAAATATTCGGAGAAGATAATATTTATGAATACTCACAATTAGTAGAAGGATAAGGAAGCTACCTCTCCACTTCCTTATCCATATATTTGTCATAGTTCTTTTTATACTGAACCAACTCATAAAACAACTCATTAGACTTAGAATACTCTTTCATAAGGGTATTCTTTTTTTCTTGCAATTGATCAAGTTCCTTAAGGATGTCCTTAGACTTTGGAACTGAATCGTAGGTTTCAATTATAGCTTTAGAGGCAACAGTATAGAGTTTTAATTCAGCGGAATACTCCCTGGCAAAACTCTCGTCATTTGGATTAGCTTTATGATATTTATAATGTTCTCGGTACTTTCTGATTGTTTCCACTTGCTCCATTGTTTCAGAGAGCTTGTCCATACTAGTCTCAATATTTTTAATTTGGTCTAAAACATTTAGTCTTTCATCTGCTGTCTTTTGAATTTGTTCTTCTAGTTCTTGTTTAGAATTAATCCCAAGTTGACGTATAGCGATAACAGAATCAGCCATAGTTTTTAGGTTATGCTTATTAGCCCAGAACTCGTATCCTTTACTGGATTTAATCTTTTCATTGTTTTTAATATCGATTACTTTGCCTACTCTTTGCTTGATACCTGGACGTTGATTTTGAATAGATTCTTGAAGCCTTTGTTTTAGTCTTTCCTCTGTATAATCTTCACCTATTGTCTTAGCACGAGTAAATCTTTGCTTGTCTTTATGCCTGAAAGCTATGTGTTTACCATATTTTATTTCATAACCTAAATCAGATATTCTCTTTAGAAAATCTTCCCAATTTTGAGCTTGTTTAAGCATACGATCGATATCAAATTGAAGCTTAGATTTCCAAGAAGTTCCTTGCTTAGTCTGCTGAAATTCATACCAAGACTTTCCTTTGGTTTTATACTTTCTTTTATAGCTTTCATAATAAGGATCAATGACGGATAGCTTGTTTTCTCTACATAATTCATCGCTGATATTTCTTATTTGATGGTAACTTCTCTTGTTGGATTGGTAGCATTTACCAGTCACCTTATTGACGTTATTAAAGATAATATGATTGTGGATATGTCCTCGATCAACATGTGTAGCAAGAACATATTCATATTCATTTTTAAGGTGTTGTTCGCAGAGCTTTTTTCCAATTTCATGAGCAGTTTCGGCATTAGTTTCTCCTGGAAGAAAGGATTGGATTAGATGTCTAGCCAATACATTTCCTCTAGTTTGATTAGCTTCTCGGGTTCGCAGAAAAGAAGTATGAGCCGTTACAGGATTGCATTTAAAAGAAGAAACAAGAATTTCATTGTCTGTCTTTTCTCCTTTGGTAATATAATCTATTGCCAAATTCAGGGTTGATTTTATTGGGTGAATTTTTGTAATGGCCATTATTAATCATCTCCATCTTTTGTTCTGTTTAGGAGTAGTGAATGAATTTGCCAAACCTCTTTTGACATTCTATCAACTTCTTTTTTGATAGTTTCTATATCAGATTTATAAACTACACCAGTTTGATTTACATGTTTCGCAACTTGATTAATATTATTCGTGGCATTTGAAATTAACCATTGAAGATCTCTAAAAGGCTCTAAATCTACCACATATATCTCTTTTTCAAGTACCGTTTTTCTAATAAAATGAGCCATCGTTTTACTATTTGTCATCTTCATTTTCTCCCTGAACAAGGCCAGTTCTTCATCGTTCAGGTAGATTTTTAATTGATTTTTTCGATTTCTGTTTTCCATGATTTTTCCTCCTGTATTTTGGTATTTTGGGGTATTAGGGTCCTCCCTAACAAGTAAAATTGAATAAAAAAAGAAGCAGTCCAAGTTGGTCTGCTTCATCAATTTTTCGTCAATGGGTACTCATTGACTGTGCTTGCTACTAAAATATAAACGTGTAGACAGCGTTAAGCTTTATTCTGTTTTCTAGGCCTACCTTACCATATTAATTTGAAAAATTCAGTATCAATTACTTAATTTGAAAGGATGCTGAAAATCCATTTAATTATTGCAGTAACTGAAGATTTTAAATGTTCCCTGAAATAATTATAGGATTGCCCTTTATCTGTAAGAGTTAAAGTATAAGGAATATTATCAGCCCAAAAGACATTGATATAGTTATTCTTTTCTAAGGACTTGAATATCTCTCTAAGATTTGAGTCTTCTTCAGAAGTTGCTTTTTCAAACTTATTATTCCAATATTTGCTTTGATCAGAAGGGTCAAGCTGTTTGACCTCTCTAATTTCTTTTAATAATTTCCATTCCTGCTTTGTCACTTAGTTTTGCTTAATATAGTGATTTTCTATATAATAATTTGCAATCTTCTCCATGAGATAATCATGCATCTCAAGTATCTCATCGTTTTCTTCTTTTTCCAGATTTCCTTGACGTAATTCATTTTCTAAAGTGTCTAGTTTATCTGAAATTACCAGGTATGATTCTACATAAGAATCTATTTTTCCATCGCTTATTTTCGTTTTTATAGCTTCTAAATCTATCATGACTTTTCCTTTCATTAAATTCTTTCTTTGGGTGGGGGGATTATCGACACTTTAATAATATCAAATAACATCTAACGAGATGTCCCAAAATTGTTTCAAAAACTAAACATCTTTGGCAAAGACCGTGTTAGCTTAACTAAAATAATTCATGATTTGATTTATCCGTTCCATCAATTTCAGAAAAGAATTTGCTGTCATAACACACATCTAATCGATTGATAGGGTAGCCCATTCGATACATTTCATTGAGTTTAAAGAACATCAAATTAATGTTTACATTGAAAATACTAGCTAGCTCCTCGTAGCATTTACCTTCCTGTATATACTCAATTAATTCATTATCATCGATAAGTAAATGTGAGGCGAAAAGATTCGCTTCAAGTTCCGTCGAGCTTGTAATATTAAAAAGTTCATATTCAATCATCTCTTCATTCTTTGCAAGGTCATAATGGTAAATATCATGTCCAAGTTCATGAGCAAAAACCATATTTAAAATTCGCTCATCGATGAAAGGATTGAAGAAGACAAACTTATTTCTAAGAATGACTTTATACATTCCTAGCAACTTTGTTTTTTCTTTAAATGGAATTAAAGTCACGTTACGTTCTTTCAAAATAGTACGAGGGTCTCGAGTACCATGATGAGCTATTAATTTTTGAACGTCATTATAAATCAGATTTCGCTTTTGATTCATAGCTGACCCTCCTTACAAATTTATTCTTCCTCAATCCTATATTTTTTCGGTGTATATTTCTTATTTTCTAGCTTAGCCATATAAAAAGCTTCCTGCATTGCATCAAGTATTGTGGCCTTATCTTCATCTGGTAGTTCTCCACCTGCCATGAGTCCAATCATCTCATTAACAAGTTCTTCAGCATCTTTTGCTCCCTTGTAACCAAATTCATTACGAGCATTGATTAAGAAATTAGCTTCTTGAGATAAGAAATAATCAGCATCTACATCAAGAGCTTCTGCAATTTTTTCATAATATTTTTTGGTACGAGGGAGTGTGTCACCAAGTTCATATCTGGAAATTGTTCTTAGCGAGATGCCAGTCTTTTTTGCCAATTCTTCTTGGGTTAAGTTTTTTTCTTTTCTTAAATCTTTTAATTGTTGGGCGAAGTTCATTTCATATCCTCCTTTATGCCATTGAAAGTCTTAAAAGTTTAAAATGGTATTGACATAAGCCATTAAGTGACCTAATATAATATAAAACAAGACATTCAATGTCTATATTTTACTTTGAAAGTCATATTATGTCAATCAGAATATATAGAAAGAAATTAAAAACAGGAGGATACATTGAAGGCGGAATTTATAAGAGAAAACTATGAGCCAATGATTCTTGATGTACTAGTTGGCGTTACAGGAATTATGTTATTTGATGATGTTTTTTGTTCAATCGCAAGTGAGGAGGATGGTGTGCTTCCTCATGATATCACCAACAACAGCATCATTTTTATAGATAAAAAAGCAAAATACAAGAAGAATGATTACATTGTAATCAAGGATAGCAGAGTAATAGAAAGCGGATATAGAATTACAAAGGCTCTTTCTAGCAAAGATAAAGATTTTGTTGGACGATTAGTGATGTCCATAAAAATTTACTGAAGGTGCAAATATGAGGTGGAAAATTGAAAAAAATTACAGAAAATACAGGTACAAGAGATTCATACGAATCCTATAAGCATAATGCGAAATTACTACTCAAACTTTATAGGAAAGTAAGCTTTCATGTTCAGGATCGAATCCAGATGAAAGACCAGGAAGTTTATGCAAGTAGAAGACAACACTTGGAAGATTTAGTTATTAGTTTTTTAGAGGTAGATACAGATGTTGATGTAAGAAAATTAGAAGAAAGCTTAATCGATATCAATGTGAGCTTATCTTTATTAGAACTTATGGATTTATCTTTAGAGAGACTTAGTAGATATCCAAATGATGGGGAACTTTATGCTGAGATTTTAAGACGAAGATACTTTACGCAGGAAGCCAGAACCTGTGAGCAATTATTGTCTGTTCATAATATGAGCAGATCAACTTATTTTAGATATTTAAATAAGGCGACAGAAGCTTTTGGGAATATGCTTTTTGGATATGCCTTGCCAGATGTCATTGAAGCATTACAAGCCATACAGGAACTGCCTATGGTAGCTGAGATGGCTCAACCTTATGAGACTTGATTGAGACTATAATGGGACAAACTTGGGACGAGCTTGGAACTTAGTTGCTACTGTAATGGGACTTCATCTAATTTAATCTAATATCATAAGGCAAGTTTTGCCTTAAATATTATGGAATGGCCACGGATTACTTCGTGGCTTTTTTTATTCCCCAAATTAGGTGAAAACAAATGAATAAAGCAAGAGCTCCACCAGCCTCCTTGAATTTCAAAACACAAAAAGAAATTTAAGGAGGTTTTTTTAATGGTAAAGAAAGAATATTTTATTTTTGTAAATGGCGACAAGGTGATGGTAAGTAAGGAAGTATATCTGGCTTATTGGCAACATACGAATAGAGAGAATTATTTAGAGCGACTTGATAGGCAAAACAAGTTGGTCTTTTTCTCTGACGTAGATCATGATGGAAATTTTGTAGACAACTTGGCAGATAAAAGTGTTGATGTTGAAAAGCTAGTCGAGACGAAAGAAGCCATTGAAGCTTTAAATACTGCCTTGTCTGAACTAAATGATGAAGAAAGAGAAATTATTAATGCTTTGTATTTTCGGGAAGAAACTACAAGAGTAGTGGCTAATAGATTTGGATTGCCACAGACAAATTTAATTAGAAGAAGAAATAAGATACTAAAGAAATTAAAAGAAGTTTTAGAAAACATATAAAAAAAGTGGTTCAAGAGGGACGAATTTTCACTCTATAAGGTGAGGGGGAATTTGTCCCTTGTTTTATACCAAAACAAGCAACTAAGAAATGACCTCTCATATTTGACATAAACATTGATCCTTGACAAGTGAATAGACCAAGACGAGACGTTATCCATTTAAGGAGCACAAGCTTATTTACGCCTAGACCTTCCTGCTGAGAAATCGGTTCAAATGAATACTAGAAAATTCTAAGGATAGAAGGAAGCGAGCGATAAATAGATGAGTTTAATTAAGACCTGGAAATCTTAAGCGATGAATTAAATGGTGATAATGATACTTCTAAAGTTGACGCTGGCCCATCTTGAACAGGGGCAGAGGTGAGATGCCTATGTAGCAATTCCATTGCACTCGTTTATGTCATAAAACTAAATTTTATTTTAAGAGAGGACAAAACTATGAATGAAAAAAACATAGATAAAAGTATAGAAAATAAGGACTATGAAAAGCAAATAGATACGAAAGAGAAGCCTTATACAATTGAGGTTAACAGGGGTTCAAAAGTTGACCTTTTAGAAATTCTGGAACTCTTCTTATGTCCAAGCATTACAATTTAAAGCTGACATTTCATAGAAGATGAGATAGAATATAAGCAGTAGAGATTCACTCGTTACTATTTGCCGAAATAATAATGAGGAGGAATCTCAATGACTACAGCATGTATGTATCTTCGTCTATCAAGAGAAGACGGAGACAGCATGGAAAGCAATTCAATTTCCAATCAAAGACAAATTATTCAAACTTACGCCAAGGTGAACGGCTTAAAAATTGCCTACGAATATGTAGATGATGGTTATAGTGGTTCTAATTTTGAGCGTCCAGATTTCAAGAAAATGATTCAAGATTTAGAGGAAGGGAAGTTTTCTACGATTATCGTAAAAGACCTTTCTCGTTTTGGTCGTGATTATATTGAGTCTGGAAAATATCTTCAAAAAATATTTCCTGAAAAAGGTGTTCGCTTTATTTCTGTAAATGATAGCTATGATAGTGAAAATGCAGATATGAGCGACACTCATTTAATTCTACCTATTAGAAATTTCATTAATGACAGTTATTGTCGAGATATTTCCATGAAAGTAAAATCTGCAAAAGATGTTAAGCGAAAGAACGGTGAATTCATCGGTGCTTTCGCTCCTTTTGGTTACAAGAAAAGCGTGGCTGATAAACATCAATTGGTAGTAGATGAAGAAGTATCTCATATAATCAAAAGAATTTTTCAAATGAAGATTGAAGCTTATTCTTCTAAAGCTATTGCTGATTTTCTAAATAATATTGGTGCGACAACTCCAGCAAAACATAAAGAAAATAAAGGTAAGAAGCATGCCACTGGCTTTATTATTAAAGACGGTAAGTGGGATGCCAAGATGATTAACCGTATCATCGAAAACAAAGTCTATACTGGCGTATTAGAGCAAGGTAAAACTATGAAGCTCAATTATAAGTCCAAGAAGGAAATAGACGTGCATGAAGATGATTGGGTTGTTATTGATGATGCTCATGAGGAAATTATCAGTAAATCGACCTTTGCCCTTGCTAATAAAATGCTAGCAAGAGATTTGCAGACGTCCAAGGATAAGCCAAGCCTATTTGCTGGGATGTTATATTGTGCTGATTGTGGAAGTGCCCTAGTAAGAAGGACAGTAAAAACGAAAAAAGGGGTTAACATCTACTACATCTGCTCTAATTACAACCGAACAGGTGATTGTAGCAGGCACAGTATTAAAGAAGATGAAATTAAACTTCAAGTGAAAGACTCCTTGAACCATTATCTTGAAAGATACAGAAATGTATTAGAAAAGATTTCAAGACTGGATTTAAAGGACATCACCATTAATGCAGACTTTAGCTCTTTAGAAAATGAGAAGGCTAAGTATGAGCGTTTAAGAAGGTCTCTTTATTTAGATTTAGAAGATGAACTAATCACAAGCGAAGAGTTTGAACGCTATCGCAGAAATTATCTTTTTAAGATCAAGCAAATCAAAGAGCAAATTACGACAAAACAAGAAGTTGTAAAAGAGCTTGAGAAACGTTTAAAGGATAAAGAAAGCTTTATTTCTAGCGTTATTCCTTCTAAAGATTTAGATGAAGTAACAAGAGCTATGCTCATCACTTTTATCGATAAGGTAGAAGTATTAGAGGATAGGCAAATTAATTTTGTCTTTAATAACATTGATACAGTCAATCTACTTGAAAAATTGGCGGATAAGAATAAAGCAACAAATGCTAAGAAATTGGCTAAGCCTATCTCTCTCCACCAAGCTTATTCAAAAATCGATCCAACTCCTAGATATGGTTCAGTAGGAGGTGGTATGTAATGGCAAGAACATCAAGAAGATTTGAAGAAAAGAAAGAAATTACCAACAATAGAACTCAATATAGGGCTGGTATCTATACTAGGCTTTCAAATGAGAGAACGGAGAGCTGGAGGGATAAGTCATCTTCAATTGAAACGCAAACTTTGACTTGTCAAGAATATGCTTTAAAAGAAAATATACAAGTAGTTGAAGTTTATACGGATTATGAGTATTCGGGAACGAACTTTAATCGTCCAGAATTCCAAAACATGATGCAAGCAATAAGGGAGCGAAAAATTAACTGTACCATCATTAAAGACCTTTCAAGGCTTGGTCGTGAATATTTGGAAATGGGTAGGCTTATTGATAAAGTCTTTCCTTTTCTAGGAGTTCGTTTTATATCGGTTAATGACAACTTGGATACCATAAAGGAAATGGATAGTAAAAAATCTTTTGAAGTAACAATCAAGAATATTATCAACGATATGTACGCTAAGGATATTTCTGTAAAGATAAAGACTACTAAAATGAATCGAGCTAAAAACGGTTTTTTTATTGGTTCAGTACCACCGTATGGCTATAAGGTAATCAAAGAAGAAGGTGGACAAAGGCTTGAAGTAGATAAGAATGTTCGCTTTATTGTAGAAGAAATTTTTGCATTAACTCTAGAAGGAAAAAGTCAATTAGAAGTAGCGAAACATATTAATGAAAAAAAATATGCTACTCCAATGACCTATTACAGAACTGGGAGAATCTATAGGATAGACGATGATCCTCAATGGCATGTTGGTTCTTTGGGCAAAATGCTAAGCAATCAGTCTTATGCTGGTGATATGGTTCAGGGAATTAAATCCCAATTTTTAGCAGAAGGAAAGAAACAAAAACGTGCTGAAAAGAAAGACTATATTGTTGTTCAGAACACTCACGAGGCGATTATTTCTAGGGAGAATTTTGAAAAGATTCAAACACAGCGTAAGCAAAGAAAAGCAGAGTCTGTATTTTCATCAAAGGCTCATAACCTTAAAAGAGAACCTAAAAACAGGTTTCAAGGTTTAGTATTTTCCTGTGATGGTGAAGAACTCTATAGAAGATATCGTTTTAGTAGCCATAAGATAAGACAATTACAATATCTTTATCGAAATGAGAGATTCAATGGAAGCATTGGCGAGAAAGAATCCTTGTTTATTATGGAAGCAGATTTGGATAAGAGGATAGCTACAGATATTAGTAAAGCTATTCATACAATTACAAATAAAACTAGCTTCAGTAATAGAATTAGAGCTAAGTATGACGAGGCTATAGTAGAAGGTAATAGAAAATTAAGCCAGTATGATAATCTAATTCAAAAAGAGGAAATTACTCTTCAAAAAAGCTATGAGAATTATAGTCTAGAGAAAATAGATAGAAATACTTATCTATTAGAAAGGGACATAACTCAGGGGCGTATAGAAACAATAGAAAGAGAAAAACAAGCTCAGGAAATCAAAATATCTAACCTAAAAAAAGATAAGAGAAAGGCTTTAAGGTGGATTAAAGATATTTTTTCAGCGAAAGGGCTTGAAAAGCTACCAGCACAACTAATTGCTAGCTTAGTAGAAAAAGTAATAGTTTACGATAAACATGAGTTTGAGGTGGTTTATAAATTTAATATGGAAAGTCTGAAGGAGGAAATTAATGAGTAAGATTGCACTTTATATTAGGCTTTCTGTTGAAGACCAAATCAAATTTAAAGAAAGCGAAAGTATCATTAGCCAAAGAATGTATCTAAATGACTATTTAAATCAAAACACTGAATTAAAGCATTTAGAAAGAGTCGAATATATAGATGATGGCTATTCAGGTACTAATGAGAATAGACCATCATATCAGAGGTTACTAGAAGATGTTAAGTCAGGGCAAGTTACTAATATTATAGTCAAGGATATGTCTCGTTTTTTAAGAGATTACATTACTTTAGGTGATTATCTAGAAAATATTTTTCCCTTTCTTGGTATAAGATTTATAGCGATTAATGATGGCTATGATAGTTCAAAAGAAGTTGGAAATGGTGTTGAACTTGATGTTCAATTCAAGAATCTTATGTATGACTTTTATGCAAAAGATGCTTCTGCTAAAGTTAAGGCAGTAAAGAAAACTTTGAATGAGCAAGGAAAAATACAATCATGGAATCCACCATATGGCTATATGAAAGATCCTGAGGACAAATACAAGATTATTCCAGATGAGGAAACATCTTGGGTGGTAAAGAAGATTTATGAACTTTATCTTGAAGGTCTATCTACAAGGAAAATTAAGGATTATCTCAATGAAAACGAGATAATTACACCAGCTCAAAGAAAGCTTCAGTTAACCAAAATGGACTACTCAAAAAGATATACAGCAATTAAGGATAATCCAGCATGGAACTTTTCCTCGGTAATAGATATTTTGGCCGATGAAATTTACACGGGAACTTATGTCTATAGCAGAGTGGATAAGTCATTGGTAAATGGAACAAAAGAAAAGAGTAAATATCTCCCTAAAGAAGACTGGGGAAGAGTCGTTAATAATCATGAGGAAATAATATCTAAAGATGTATTTGATGAGGTTCAGGAGTTAAAAGCTTCTAAGCGTTTTAAGGACAAGAATACAGATTATAAATGGCACAATCACTCACCATTACAAGGGTTTTTATATTGCCCTGAGTGTGGTCATGTTTTAGCAATGACAAGATCAAAGAGACAAAGGAAAGATGGCACAGTAAAAGAACATCGATATTTTAGATGTCGTTATTGTAAGAATGATGGAGTAAAGATAATAGGGTCTAATGCTGATAAAGTTGAACCGTTAGTATTAGAAGCGATTAAAGTTAAATATGATATTTCTTCTGAAATACATGAGCAGAAGAAGTATCTAATTGACTCTGATGTTCTCATACAAGATTTAGAATCTAAAAAGCTTGCTTCTTATGAGAAATATAAACTAGGAAAAATGACAAGACTTGATTTCATAGAGGAAAAGAAAAAACTTGATGATGAAATTGATGCTTTGAAAAATGAACAATCAAAGAAAGTTGTTCAACAAGCAAATATTCATGAAGAAAAGTTAACAAGAAAGCTGATGGAAAAGGACATCAAATCAATCATAGTTAGAGGAAATCAGATTCTAAAAATTGAATGGAAGTAAGCTAGAAGAGGGTGACATAACAGTTGCCCTCTTTTAATGCCTAGAAGCACTTATTTTTTACATATTATATCGGAAATATTTTTTCATTTTATTTGTAAATATTAACCAAATTTTCAATAAATCTATATAATTTAAATCTAATTAGCTATAGAATAATAGTATATATTATGACGTAAACTGTTACTACAAGTTTATAAGAAGATTTTAAGGTAATAAAATGGAGGATAGATATAAATGATCTATTATTTTTCTGGTACGGGAAATACCGAACATATTGCTAAGAAGTTGGCAACTAAGATTGGTCAAGAATTTATTCCTATTACTCATGAAACTATTACAGATAAAGATGAGCGCACGATTATCCAAACTCCACTTTATTTTTGGTCTATGCCACAAATTGTCAAAGAATATTTATCAATGATTACTTGGAAAAAGAAGATGAATTAATTTTTATTCTAACTTGTGGAGGATCTTTAGGAACAGGAGATTTAGCCATTGAGAAGTTGATAAATCCAGCACGATCAAAAGTATACGAACTACCAATAAAAACAAATTATATTATTTCTCATGAAATGGACGATGAAAAAACGATAAAAAGTAAACTCAAGAAAGCCGATGAAAGTCTTCTGAAAATCATCGATGATTTTGAAATAGGTTTTTTAAAGAATGAGAAAATAAAAATCGTTATTCATCAAGAGAATATCCAAGAAGAAAAACTAACTAAAGATTTAATCGAAAAATATATTGTGTCGATTGTAGTTAGAGGAAATGAAATATTATAAGTAAATTGTAGATAATAGCTAGTATCCAAATTCAATAAACTATCAAAAAGCTGTTGTTGAAGTGGATACTTAGAAGTGATATAATGAAAAAGAGAAAAATAGTTTCTCTAAAAATTAATGTATTAAAGATGCATTAATAATTTAAGGAGGACATAATATGCAAATATATGGTGGCATTTATCATATCAGATTAAGAAACAGTTCATTAAACCAAACGATTAATTAACCGGTTATAATGAACTAAAAAAGGTTCATTATAACCAGAAAGGTAAAGGTTATAATGAACAGAAAAAGTGTTAGATTTGGACAAAATTTTGTAACTTCTATTAATGATATAAACAAAATATGTAAGAAGATAGACGTGAATTCTAATGATGTTTATTTTGAAATTGGTCCAGGTAAAGGCCATTTTACTCAATACTTTGTGGAAAGGGCTAAAGAGGTAATTGCTATTGAAATAGACAGTGAATTAATTCCTATATTAAACAACAAATTTTCAGATCTAGATAATATAAAAATTGTTAATCATGACTTTATGTCTTATGAATTACCATCTACATTTAAGTATAAAGTTTTTGGAAATATTCCATTTAATTTGAGTACTTCTATTATTCGTAAACTTAGTTTAGAAAAATATGCAGATGAGATTTACTTAATAGTGGAATTAGGGTTTGCAAAAAGATTAGAAGACTTAAACCGTAAAATGGGCCTAATGTTAGCTCCATTTTATGAAATTTCAATTTTATACAATATTCCAAAAAGATATTTTCATCCCATACCCAGTGTTGAGGTAGTGCTGATAAAACTAAAAAGAACTTCCTATAATATGTCCATGAAAGAATATATAAAGTATGAAGACTTTATAGAAAAATGGGTAAAAAAGGATTATAATGTTTTATTTACAAAAAATCAGCTAAAACAAGCAATCAGATATGGAAATATTGATAATTTAAGAATCCTAAAAGTTGATCAAATTCTATCCATATTTGAAAGTTACAAATTATTTAATGGGTTAAAGTAATATAATATTTTAAAAAAAGCAGTTGACTTAATAAAGTTGACTGCTTTTAATTTTATTATCCATTAATATAATTATTGTCATTAGCTTGACACGAGAGGGCTCAGCAGGTTTTTTAGTGGAAGCAGGTGAATATCTTAAAAGAAACAATGAAGATTTGTTTGCCATAAAAGAACTGAAAGACCATTATAACAATAATATGTTTTTTGGTAACGATATGGACAGAACCATGCTTCGTATTGGCGCCATGAACATGATGCTTCATGGTGTAGAGAGACCTAATATTGAGTATAGAGATTCTCTATCAGAAACCAATAAGGACAGAGAAAAATACACGTTGGTTCTTGCAAATCCGCCATTTAAGGGCTCACTTGATTATGACAGTGTATCAGCTGACTTATTAAAAGTGACTAAAACAAAAAAGACAGAGCTGTTATTCTTAGCTCTGTTCTTAAGAACGCTCAAAAAGGGGGGCAGATGTGCTTCTATCGTTCCGGATGGTGTACTTTTTGGCAGTTCTAATGCTCATAAATCCATCCGAAAAGAAATCGTTGAAAACCATCATTTGCATGGTATTATTTCTATGCCTAGTGGTGTATTTAAGCCTTATGCTGGGGTTTCTACAGCTATTATGATTTTTACAAAGACAGGTGCAGGTGGCACAGATAACGTATGGTTCTATGATATGCAGACAGATGGATTATCACTGGATGATAAGCGTCAACCGGTGGATGCTAATGATATTCCTGATATTATTAGTCGTTATCATAATCTTGAAAATGAGAAGGATAGAAAGCGTACAGAAAAGTCTTTCTTTGTTCCTAAAGAGGAAATTGTAAAGAATGATTATGACCTGTCTATCAATAGATATAAAGAAATTGAATACGATGAAGTAGAATATGAAGCACCAAAGGTGATTATTCAAAGAATTAAAGAATTGGAACAACAAATTCTTGATGGTCTTAATGACATTGAGAGGATGGTATAGGATGAAATTAGTTAATATTCTTGATGTAGTAAAAATTGCGAACCGAAGTGTAGATAAGTTTAGTGGTGTAAAAAGATATATAGCTACAGGTGATCTGTCTGAAAATATTATTAGCTCTTATACTGAATTGACGTATGATAATCGGCCTTCTAGGGCAAATGTTGCAGTGAAAACTGGTCAAGTTATTTTTGCGAGGATGCAAGGAACAAAAAAGGTACTTCTAATTGACAATGATAATGTAGACTTTATATATTCTACAGGTTTTTGTGTCTTTGAACCTTCAAAAGCAATAATGTCTGATTATCTAAGATTAATATTGAATTCAGACTTGTTCCAAAAACAAAAAGATAAATATTCTAAAGGTGCAACACAAAAGGCGATTAACAATGCAGGATTGAAGAAAATTCAAATTCCTTTACCCCCACTCGAAACCCAAAAAAAAATCGTTGAAGTTTTGGACAAGGCTCAGGAGCTTATTGATGCAAGAAAAGAGCAAATTAGGCTGATGGATGAGTTGATTCAGTCGATTTTTTATGAGATGTTTGGTGATCCGGTGACGAATCCGAAGGGGTGGCAAGTTTGTAAAATGTCTTCTTTAGGTTTGTTTAAGAATGGTATGAATTTCAGTAGTTCTGATTCAGGGGTTACTTTAAATTGTTTAGGAGTAGGTGACTTTAAATCATTATATAAAATCGCTCAAACTGAATTGCTACCTACGATTAGTTTAAAACAAATTCCTTCAGAAGATTATATGCTTAGAAATAAGGATATTGTATTCGTCAGATCTAATGGAAATAAAGCACTAATAGGACGTAGTGTAATTATCTATCCAAACAATAATGAAGTGACATTTAGTGGTTTTTGTATTCGATTAAGAGTAGAGTCGGATTTGGTTCATGAAGAATTTTTGATTCAATTATTACGTAGTGATTCATTAAAAAATAAATTGTTAAGAAATGGTCGAGGTGCAAATATATTCAACCTAAATCAAAAGATGCTTTCTGATGTTGATATTGTATTACCACCGAAAGAATTGCAAATGAAGTTCATCAAAATTATAGAAAAAATTGAAAATCAAAAAAGCTATATGGAATTATCTTTAGCTGAACATGAAATGAGTTTTCAAAGTATTATGAAGGCATCATTTTAATGTTGACAATATAAGGGGGTGAGAATTTTGATTAGTAAAATTTTTCTAGATAAAGTCGCAACATATAATGGAGTTGAGTTTGCACCTTCAAAAGTAAATTACATTTATGGCGGAAATGGTACGGGTAAAACGACAATATCAAAAGTAATTGCTAATAAGACTGCTTACCCTAATTGCGCATTAGAAATTGAGGATGAAGCGATTGATAAATGTGTATATAACTGTGATTTCGTTAAAGAACACTTTTCGCAAAGTAGTTCTGTAAAAGGTATATTTACTTTAGGTAAGGACACTAAAGATGCTCAGGGCTATATTGCAAAGAAAAAAGATGAGCTTGATCAATTGACAAAAAATATAAAAGGAAATCAAGAAAGCGTAAAAAAGTTAAAAGGGAATATTCAAACAGAAATTGACAGTTTTGAAAAACAGTCTTGGATAACAAAGAAAAAGTATGAGGAATTATTTAGAGTAGCCTTTGAAGGCTATATGGGGTCAATGAAAGCCTTCTCTAAGAAGTGCTTAGATGAAAAGACAAACACTTCAGAATTAATTGATTATGAAAAACTTGTAGAACGAAAGAATGTTCTTTTTAATAAGAGCTCGGTAAAGCATGAACAAATATCAAATATCACAGTCGATAGGATTGTTGAATTAGAAAAATCTAATATTTTATCAACACCAATTATTGGCAAAGAAGATACTCAAATTGGTGAGTTAATTAACAAATTAAAGAACAGTGACTGGGTTAACACTGGTAGAAAATATTTGATCGAAAGTGATTCAAAGTGCCCATTCTGCCAGCAACCGATTACTAATGATTTAAATCAGGAGATTGAGGACTTTTTTGATGAATCTTATGAGAAACAATTTAATTTGATAAAGCAATTTAAAACTGATTATGAATCATGTGTTACATCTATGTTGACTACTTTAGAGACTTTGAGGCAAATGGAAATAAAAATTATTGATTTGTCTGTTCTGGATGAGAAAATTGAAATTCTTAAAGAAAAAAATAAGATAAATCTAATGAAAATTGATAAAAAGCTCATCTCTCCAAGCAATGTCGAAAAACTCGAAATAATATCTGATGTCCTAAAGGATATTAATAGTGTGATAGCAAGTTTTCAAGATAAAATTAAACAGAATAACCAACTTCTAGACAATATTGAAGAAGAGAAGAACAAATTAAAGAATGAAATTTGGAGATTTGTTTTTGAAGAACTTAAACCTGTTATAACTGAATTTGAAAAAAAGGTTTCTGGTTATAAGAAAGGAATCGACAGCATTAGAAAGATAATATCTAAAAAGAGTGGTGAGTGTAGAAACTTAGACCAAGAAATTAAAACTAAAGAAGCTGAAATGACAAGTACTGAATATACAAAAAATGAAATTAATACAACCCTCAAGAAATTTGGTTTCGTTGGATTTACGATTGATGATGCTGATGCGAAAGGTTCGTATAAGATTGTAAGAATGGACGGGTGTTGTGTTGAGGAAACCCTTAGCGAAGGGGAGTATACTTTCATTACGTTTTTATACTTTTATCAAATGATTAAAGGTAGTATTGATCCAACAGGAATTACACGTGATAAAATAATCGTTATTGACGATCCAATTTCAAGTTTGGATAGTAATGTTCTTTTTATTGTATCCCATTTAGTGAAAGATATTGTAAGTGACTGTAACAATAATAAAAATAATATAAAACAGGTATTTGTGTTGACACACAATATCTATTTCCATAAAGAAGTAACATTCAGAGGTGCTCGTGAAAATCTGAAACAACATGAGAAATTCTGGATAGTTAAGAAACTTGATGAAAGCTCATCAATTGATGAATATGTTGACAATCCTATTCAAACAACATATGAGATGCTTTGGCGAGAGTTAGATAATTTGGATAAAGTCAATAAAGCGACCATTTTTAACACGCTTAGAAGGATTCTTGAGTATTATTTTAATATTATTGGTGGTCTTGATTATGAGAAATGTATTCATTCATTTGATGGTGAAGATAAATTATTGTGCAGAGCACTCGTTTCTTGGATAAACGATGGTTCACATTTTGTTAATGATGACATGGTGATGTACGTTGAACCTGAAGGAATTGAAAAATATTTAAGTGTATTTAAATTAATTTTTGATAATATGGGACATTTGAATCATTATAACATGATGATGAAAATTGAAAATTCAACAGAGACTGTTACATAAAAAATAACAAGGGGGAATACCATGTGCTATAACTTTGATTTCCTAAAAAAAGAAGAAAAGTATAAGGACTTTACATACGCCTGTATAGAAGCTGAAAAGAGCTTGGTGGTTTCCTATGCCAGTACAGTGATTCTTGCACGTAGAGCTTTAGAACTGGCAGTAAAATGGGTGTTTAGTTATGACGAAGAATTGGATGCGCCCTATCAGGATAACCTTGCTTCTTTAATTCACGATTACCATTTTAAAGGTATTATTGATACCAAACTTTTTCCAATGATCATATACATTCAAAAGCTTGGTAATAAGGCAGTGCATTCAGCAACGCCAATTTCAAGAGACCAAGCAGTATTAGCTCTTCGTAATCTATTTGAATTTATTTCTTGGATTGATTATTGTTATTCCGATGAATACGAAGAGATTACTTTTGACGAAAGTCTACTAGGGGATAATGAAAAAGAAAGAAAAACCAGAGATGAATTGAAAAACCTATATGAGCGTCTGGGTTCAAAAGACCGTAAGCTTGAAGAAATCATAAAAGAAAATGAAACACTAAGACGTGAAAATGCAGCGAAACGTGTTGATAATAAGAAAAATCGTGACTTCAAGGTGGATGAAATTTCTGAATTCAAAACCCGAAAAATGTACATTGATCTTGAAATTGAATTAAGTGGTTGGATTATCGGCAAAGACTGCCTTGAAGAAGTTGAAGTAGATGGTATGCCCAATCAATCAGGCATTGGTTTTGTAGATTATGTTCTTTATGCAGACAATGGCAAGCCACTGGCAGTCATTGAAGCAAAGAAGACCAGTGTAAGTCCTAGAATGGGTCAGATGCAAGCACAGCGTTATGCAGATTGTCTAGAAAAAGAACACAAATTCAGACCAATGATATTCTATACTAATGGCTTTGAATATTATTTATGGGATGACCGCAGTTATCCAGAGCGTTTGGTATCGGGCATATACACTAAAGAAGAACTTGAGTGGCTACATTTTAAAAGACAAAACAAATCATCATTAAAAGATCCTGTAATCAATGATGCCATCACCAATCGACATTATCAAAAGATGGCCATTACAGCGGTATGTGATACTTTGGACAAGGGGAATCGTAGGGCACTTCTTGTTATGGCAACAGGTTCTGGTAAGACTAGAACAGCTATATCCATTGTGGACGTCTTGATTAAAAGAGGATGGATTAAAAATATTCTATTCCTTGCAGATCGTACTGCTTTAGTGAAGCAAGCTAAGAAGAATTTTAAGGCATTATTACCTGAGCTTTCTCTTTGTAATTTGCTTGACAGTAAAGACAATCCAGAGAGCAGAATGATTTTTTCAACCTATCCAACCATGATGAACGCCATTGATGATGTAAAGAATAGACGAGATCAAAAGCTCTTTACCAGCGGGCATTTTGACCTTATTATTATTGATGAAAGTCACCGAAGTATTTACAAGAAGTATCAGGAGATTTTTAATTACTTTGATGCTATTTTATTAGGTTTAACGGCAACACCTAAAAGTGATCTTGATAAAAACACCTATACTATTTTTGAACTTGAAAACAATGTGCCAACCTATGCCTATGAGTTAGGTGAAGCCATAGAAGATGAGTATCTGGTACCCTATCATACCATTGAAACAAAGATGAAATTTCTAGAACAAGGTATTCATTACGATGACCTTACAGAAGAAGAAAAAGAAATGTTTGAAGAAACCTTTGATGATGATGTTAAAGATATTAGTGGGGAAGCTTTAAACTCATTCTTGTTTAATGCCAATACCATTGATACGGTTATACAAGAGTTGATGGAAAAAGGATTAAAAGTTGAAGGTGGCGATAAATTAGGGAAGACCATTATCTTTGCTAAGAATAAGAAACATGCTGATTTTATTGTTAAGCGCTTTAATGCACTCTATCCAGAGTATAAAGGTGATTTTGCAAAACCGGTTTACACCGGTATTAATTATGTAGAAAGCACCATGGATGATTTTGAATTGAAAAACAAACTTCCTCAGATAGCTGTATCTGTTGATATGCTTGATACTGGGATTGATATTCCTGAAATTCTTAATCTTGTTTTCTTTAAAAAAGTACGTTCTAAAACTAAGTTTTGGCAGATGATTGGCCGTGGAACCAGACTGTGCGAAGATTTGTATGGTGTTGGCATTGATAAAGAAAGTTTTAGAATATTTGATTATTGTGGCAACTTTGAATTCTTTAGAACCAATAAAAACGGTAAAGAAGCTAAGATGATGAAGTCACTGACAGAGAACATTTTCAATATCCGTATAGGTATTATTAAAGAGCTTCAAAACTTGGATTATCAAACAGATGATTATATGGATCACAGAAAGTCATTGATTGAAGTAATATTAAAAGAAGTTAAGGCTGTTGACGAAACTAAATTTAATGTTAGGATGAAGCTTCAATACCTTCATAAATTCAATCAGGAGAGTGCATTTGAAAGTCTAACTGATGCTGATGTCAGAGAACTGGAAGAACACGTTGCGCCTCTTGTACCAGCCATAGATGATGATGAGTTGGCAAAGCGTTTTGATTATTTAATGTACACCATTGAATATGCAGACTTAAAAAGAGTACCTGCATCAAAACCAAAGAACCGAGTGGTGACAACGGCAGAGAAGCTAACTTTTAAGGGTAGTATTGATAAGGTCAAAAAACAGGAAGCTTTAATTTATAAAGTTCAGACCAATGAATACTGGGAAGAAGCAGATATTTTTGATCATGAAGAAGTCCGTGAAGCCTTTAGAGAACTGATTAAATTTTTAGACAGTAAATCCGGTGAAATTTATTATACCAATTTCACAGATGAAATTATGGAGTCAAAAGAAAACGAAGGCGAATACTCTGTGAATGATATGCAAAGTTACAAGAAAAAAGTAAATAAGTATTTAATGGAACATCAAAATGATCTAGTCATCTATAAGCTACGTAACAATAATCCTTTAACGGAAGATGATATTAAATACCTAGAGAAAGTATTATGGCAAGAGTTAGGAACAAAAGATGACTATTTTAAAGAGTTTGGTGATGAACCACTGCTTAAACTAGTGAGTAAAATTGTAGGGTTAAACCCTCAAGCAGCTAATGAAGTGTTTTCAGAGTTTTTATCTGACGAAAGCCTTAATATCAATCAAATGGAATTTGTAAAATTAGTGGTCCATTATATGATTAAGAATGGTAGCTTAGACAAACGGGTTCTTAATGAACATCCCTTTAATAAACGTGGTAATGTGATGAATCTATTTGATGGCAAGATTGATGTGGCGAAGCGTATTATTAGTGCCATTGATCAGATAAATGGAAGACTGAGCGTCTAAAAAAATATTGTACAGTGATTTATAACGAGAGGGAGTTTCATAGCTACTTTTAGTGCTGTGGCTATGGAGCTAATACTTGACGATACAGATATTTCAGTTACAAATATCGTAAAAAATAATGCAAGGGAAGAATTATGGATTATTTTCTTATAGGAATAATAACAATTTTCATCGTTGCCTTGATTGTTTTAATGATAAAGAAATCAATGAGAGCAACAAATTCTAAGGTTGAAGAAGATTTTGACAAAGAGATTGTTGAATTAGATACCCTTGAAGCATGAGAATCACGAGGGACATAGAATTTTGGGTCATAAAAGGCTGACTCTAATCTTGTGACTTGAAAAGTCCCGTCCCTCATAAACTTCTACGTCCCTCATAAACTTCTACGTCCCTCATAAACTTCCTTCTAAATTCTTAATTGTACGCGAATGGTAGTGACACTAACTAATACACATCACATTAATCTTTTGTTTGCAAGTATATAATCAAACTAATTTAGTATATAATATGGGAAAAGGGGTGAGAAAAATGTACTTATCAGAAAAAGATAAGAATATAATAGTACGTTTTTTAAAAGAAGAATTTAATCCTAAATTTATCTATCTCTTTGGATCCTTCGCCAAAGGAGAAGGGCGAAAGGATAGTGATATAGACCTAGCTATTTATACTGATGATATCATTGACCCCTACAAATTAATGATTGCTGCAGGCAATCTTTCTTTTGAAGTTAAACGAGATACTCAGATTGTCCACTTAAAAGACATCAACACAGTATTCGCCGCTCAAATTGTAGGCACAAAAGAAGTATTATATTGTGCAGATGAATACTTAATGGCCAATTATGATATTAGAGCATTCAAAGATTATGCAAAATTAAATGAAGAAAGAAAAATAGTATTAAATGCCATTGAAAGGGATGGTAGAGTATATGGTTAAGGATGTTTTATATAATAAAATAAGTATTATAGAAAGATGTGTAATAAGAATTCAAGAAGTATATGATCACAATTCAGATAACTTAATGGATTATACTAAACAAGATTCTATCGTATTAAATATTCAAAGAGCTGTCGAAGCAACGATTGATATAGCAATGCATTTAGTTTCATAAAAAAAATTAGGTATTCCACAAAATAGTAGAGATGCTTTTGAAGCATTAAATCAACATAATATTATTGATGATAGAATGTTAAATATATTAAAAGCAATGATAGGTTTTAGAAATATAGCTGTTCACAATTATCAAAATCTTAATTTGGAAATCTTGCAAAAAGTTATAGAAAATCATCTAAAGGATTTTGAAGAATTTACATATCTTATTAGTAAGGTTAAATAAGATAATTCTTATACAAAAATGAATTTTTTTATAACGAGTACCTGACCTGAAACCCGACCTCAGGGACATCCTTCACGTGGAACGTGGAATTTTGGGTCATAAAAAGCTGACTCTAATCCTGTGACTTGAAAAGTCCCGTCCCTTAAACTCCCATTAAGTAAAAATTATAGCAAAAAATGTAAATAGCAAAAGTGAGCTGGTAAAACGTGATTGTAAACCTATATTTTAAAATTAGTTTACAATCATTTTTTTATAAGCTATAATCATACAAAGGCAATCAATATCTAATATCTTAAACATAAAAAACATAACAACAAGGGAGAAGGTAATATGGAAATACAAGGATTGGTACAGGAAATAATTGAGGGGAGAAGGTTAATACGGGGAGATGATTTAAGTTTCTTTAGGACTATTTCTTTGAAAGACCTTTGCCGAGGGGCGGATAATATTCGGGAAGAATTGTGTGGTAATAGTATTGACCTATGTTCTATTATTAATGGCAAAGGTGGCAGATGCAGTGAAGATTGCAAGTTTTGTTCTCAAAGTTCTCATTTTCATACGGATGCCAAGGAATATAGTTTGCTACATAGGCAAGAGATTCTAGCTGATTGCAAGAAACATGCTGATAAAAAGGTGCACCGTTATTCTATTGTAACAGCCGGTCGTGATTTAAACGAAAAAGAATTAAAAGAAGTTTGTTTGGCTTATAAAATGATGCATGAAGAATGTAAGATTGATTTATGTGCATCCCATGGCATACTTTCTGATCAGGCACTGCTTGCTCTTAAGGAAAATGGTGTTTCTATGTATCACCAAAATATTGAAACTTCAATAAGAAACTTCAATAATATTTGCACTACCCATAGTTATGAGGATAAGATTAGTGTTATAAGGGGAGCTCAGAAGATAGGATTAAGGGTCTGCTCTGGTGGTATTATTGGAATGGGTGAGACATTCCAAGATCGTTTAGATATGGCTATTAGCTTAGCAGAACTTGAAGTACAGTCTATTCCTATTAATGTTTTAATGCCAATTAAAGGCACACCCTTTGAATTGCTTGAACCACTAACAGAAGATGAGATATTAAGAACCATAGCTATATTTCGTTTTATAAATCCAACAGCTAGTATTAGATTAGCAGCTGGGAGAAGCCTGATGAAAGATTCTGGAAAGAGTGCCTTTCGTGCAGGTGCTAATGCCACTATAACAGGAGATTTATTAACAACTTCTGGCCATAATATTAGTGAAGATAAGGAAATGATAGTGCAGATGGGGTTTGATATTTGATTATGGCCCATTATTATATGAAGAAAATGAAATCATCTTAGATGAATCCTTGGAATGTAGAGTGATTTTTTATAACTCAACCCATTTACTACATCACTCTACTGTATAGGGGGACTGTCCCCGTAGGCGATGTTTTTGAAATTTTTAAAGATCGATTCCATACAGACAAGACAGAAAGGGAAAGACTTCTACAGGAACAGAAAAAACTCTATGATAAAAATGATGAACTTTCAAATAAGAAAAGAATAGAATTTGAAAATTATAAGTTTAGCAAGATTTCAAGAGAGTATTTTATAGAGATAAAAGACCAATTACAGGAGTCTACTGAAGAGAATAATAAGCGTATAGAAGCTTTTGATAAGGAACTTAAAGAAAGTGGAAATATAGAAAGCCTTACTGAAAATGTGATATGCAAATATATTAAAACAATATACACTTCTGGTAATTGTACAAATCCAGCACATAAATGATACAAATGGAATTATGATTGAAACTCATATGGGATTTTATTTTGCAAATATGGAAAAGCTTTAAGGAAATTGTAAGTTATTAATATTTATCATTGAAGTTTGAAGTTTAGGCTCAATATGTTATCATGCAATTATAAAATATAATAATAATTAATCACTGGGAGAGCTGAATAGGTCAGCTGAGAAAAAGACCCTTTAATGTCTTTGATCCCTTAACCTGATCTAGATAATACTAGCGTAGGGAAGTGTATTATATTGAGGTATAATTTTCAATATAAAAAAAGCACAGACTCTACACTCAGGTCTGTGCTTTTTTATTTAAAGGAGGATGAATCTTGGAACTAAAAAAACTTACAGCAGTGTCTTTACTTACAGCAGTAGGGGTAGTGAGCTCCCATATTATTTACCTACCTATAGGGATGGCCAAGGCTTTTCCAGTACAACATGGGATAAATCTCTTAACTGCGGTATTTTTTGGACCTGCCTATGGTGTTGGAGTAGCCTTTGCAATTTCTTTATTAAGAAATCTATTGGGTACCGGCTCATTACTAGCCTTTCCTGGAAGTATGATAGGGGTACTTCTTGCAGGTCTATTGTTTAAAAAGGGAAAAAGTCTCATTTATGCAGCCCTAGGAGAAATCTTTGGCACTGGTATACTTGGTGCACTGGTGTCCTACCCTGTTGCAAAATATCTAATGGGTAAGGAAATGGCACTATTTTTCTATGTAGGTCCCTTTATTCTCAGTTCAGTTGTTGGTGTTATTACGGGATGGATTATCTTTAAGGCACTTATGAAAATTGATTTTATTAGAGCAAACATGGAATACAGGAAATAACTAAAAAATATGATATACCTCTAATAATTAATGATCGACTGGATATTCCTTGGCTGTAGTTTCGGCAATTTTAGGGGAAAAAGATATAAAGAAGGCAACAGAAGAGCTATTAAATATTTTTAGATAGGAAACTATAATATAAAATTTTGGAGGCCAAAGATGATTTCGACTTTTACAGTAATGTTTTTATTGAGTATTACAGTCATTAGCTTTACAATTATTGGTATAGTCTATAGTAGTGGTAGGTTAGGAAGTACAGATGATTTTTTAACAGCCAGAGGAAGTACGGGAAGAGGGATATTATCTGCTACCTTTCTAGCATCCTTTTTAGGGGTCTTTATTTTATTTACGCCCCCAGAAGCTGGATCAATAGGAGGAATTACAACCATTATTGGCTATGGAATTGGTGTAGCAAGTTTGTATATAGCCTTCCTTGTTATAGGACCTAAAATCAAGTCCTATCTCCCAGAGGGAAGTACCTTAAATGATTTTGCTCAAAAAAGATATGGGGCAAAAATGCATCTTTTAACAGTCTTATTATCACTATTTTATATGTTTGTTCATCTGGTAGCTGAACTCACTGCCATAGGTTTAGTAGCCTACCAGCTATCAGGAGTCCCCCTGTTTTATACAGCAATGTTAATAGGTCTAGGGACCCTGATCTATACGGCCTATGGTGGACTTAGAGCATCTATGTTCACTGATATGATCCAAATGGTTCTAATAGGGGTCCTACTAATAGTAGTAGTGTGGGGTGTTGGATATTATGGTGGAGGATATGGAGAAATAATAAGACAAACTAGATTAAATGCACCTGACTTGCTGAATTTTAAAAATATTGGGGGAATTGAATATGGTTTAACTCTTTGTATAGCAGTATTTGCCTCAAACTTATTTCATCAGGGATATTGGCAGAGGGTTTATGCTGGAAAAGATAATGCAACCTTAAGAAAGTCTTTAATCACATGCATATTGCTTGTTTTACCTATAATGTTTGTATCAGGGTTTTTAGGAATAGTTTCCACAGGTATGGAAGTCTCTGAAAGTCCATCAGTTGCACTATTTTCCTTAGTTTATGAACTGTTTCCCAATGGCTTAATATTAGGTGTTTTTATATTGGCCCTAGTGTTAGTAATGAGTACAGTAGATACACTTTTAAATGCGACGGTAGCTACAATTACAATTGACAGCCAGAAGTTATTTAAAAACATTAAAATGGAGTCTCCCTTAAAATTTGCAAGGATCATTACAGTGCTACTAATGATACCAGCAGTCTTAATTGCATCAAAGGGTTTTAGTGTTCTTTATCTATTCTTCGTAGCAGATTTAATATGTGTAGGAGTATTCTTCCCCCTCTTCTATGGGCTCTTTAACCCTAAACTAACAGAAGAAGTTGCCTTACTGGCAGCAGTACTGGGAGTGGTTTCAGGTATTCCCTTCTTTATTGCAGATAAACTATTAATAGCATTTTCATTACCAGTTCTTGTTTCAGTCTTTATATGTGTAATAGGCAATATTGCTAATAATAAAAGATTGACCGGTATTATGTCAAATAATATTAAGCAATCTAGTAATATGTCAAGAAGAGATTTTTAAATAAATCAAACATAACTTTTAAAAAAGAGTAATTTTAATAGAACCTATGGTTTTCAATAAAAATAGGTTTAGGAGAGAAAAATATTTTATTGGATGTCTCTAACTTTATCCTTGGAGTAGATCTGATTTTTAGTCAGCAATCCAAAAATCAGACGTACTAATTCAAGGGACGTGGAATTTTGGGTCAAGTTTTTAAGTCACTAAGTGGATTTTAAATGGCTCAGTAGGGACAAGTTTGGTTAATATCAGTAAATCAATCTTCAACATAGAGACACTAGTGACGAGACTGAGTGTTTCTAAATTTATGAGAACTCTATGATTTTAACAAAATCACTTTCATCAATTGCTCCTTAATAAAATTACTAATGGGGATTTCACTTCCCAGTTAGTAATATAAATAGATCTACCCTTTAAGAAAACAATAGCTCCTTTCTGGTGAAAATCAAAATAGTGATTTAAACTAGGGAGGGGCTATTGTTTTCCAATCTTAAAATTTATCAGCAATATAGATTAATCATTATTTTGTAGTATAATTAATCTAGCAAGATTTGTAAATAAATATCGAATGAGGAGAAATTAATATGGCCGAATTTAAATATGAAATTATAGAAAAAATCGCAATATTATCTGAGAATTCTAAAGGTTGGACAAAAGAATTTAATAAGGTAAGCTGAATGGTAGACCACCTAAATATGACCTTAGAGATTGGCATCATAAAGACGGTAAGATGGGGAAGGGAGTCACTTTATCTGATGAAGAGGCTGCTAATTTGAGACAAGTTCTCGATAGCTTAGAAATCTAATGTTTAGGAGAAAAAATGGCTGAAATCATAAATGTTTTTAACTTTTTAAAAGATTATAATGAAATATCAAATCCTGTGATTACAGATATTACTAAGCAAAAATGGAGCATGGGTTTTAAAGATATTCCAAAGATAGAAGAAATATGGTCTGCTTTTGCCGAAGGGGTAAATGATGAAAAAATACTTGATGTCATAAAACCTGTTCTTTTGCCATGCCCAATACCTGATGAAATGATTATTGATTGGATTGAAGGTGACTGGAAGGATCTTCACATTGATGCTATAAAATTTATTGAGGAAAAAACTAAGGTAGAACACTCTCAAGCTGGGGACATTGAACAGATAGAACAATTTTCTGATAATGACAAGCGAGTAAATGCTTTTACAAGTTGGATAGAAGAAAGAAATGAGTGGTTGAATAAAGAAATTCCTAAAGAAAAAGGCCTAGAAATTTATAATAAACTCTTTAAACTTCATTCTGACATAAAAAGAGAATCTGAAAGTGTAGAACTGGTTTTAGGTGATGGAAATGTAGTGTGGAAAACTCTAGGTATTAGCCATCCTGTTCTATTACAAAAGGTTAAACTAATATTTGATCCAGATGTGCCCAAATTTACTATAAGCTGTGAAGAAAGTGATACTGAACTTTATACATCGTTATTTAGAACGATTTCATCTGTAGATCAATCTATTTTATCTGATGTCATCAAAGATGTAGAAGAAAATAATTACTATTTAACGGATACTATAAATACGAGTGCATTATTCAATAGGCTTATTAATGTGGTGGACAAAACAGGAAGGCTAGTTGAGGAGTATGAAAAAGATTATACAGGACCAATGATTAAATCAGATCCTATGCTGTTTTTGAGGAAAAGAAATCTTGGATATTCTTTGTTTATAGAAAAAATCATTGAAGAGATAAAAAGCAATGAAAGTTTGCATTTGCCAGATTTTTTTAATACCATGATAGGCAAATATGACAATACCACTAAAGAAATTATTGAAGAAGAGAGTTGGAACTTTAATGGTATTGACGAAGATATATTACTAACACTACCTGCTAATAATGATCAAATGAGAATTATTAAATATTTAAACCATTACGGCGCAGTATTAGTACAGGGACCACCAGGAACTGGGAAGACTCATACTATCGCTAATCTAATTGGTCATCTTTTAAGCGAAGGCAACAATATTCTCGTCACTAGCCATACGGAAAAAGCCCTTACAGTATTAAAGGATAAAGTATACAAGGATGAGGAGATTGATTTACAAAGTCTTTGTATTAGTCTTTTGAGCAGTAAATCTCAAAAAGAAGAGATGGATAAAGCCATTAACGAAATGGCAATAAAAAGTACAAGCATCGACCTTAATAAAGAAAAAGAGGCTATCGAAAAACTAACGGTAGAACGTAAAAATTTGATTGAAGACTACAAAAAGTTGAGAAATGATTTAATATCAGTCAGATCACAGGAGTATAAAGATTTAGTTTTTGATAATCAAACAATTAAACCTATTGAAGCAGCAAAATTTATCAGCGAAGGTATAGATAAATACGATTTTCTAGAAGGTAATACGACTGACTGTACCGTTAATCTGCCATTATCGGAAGATGAGTTGATTCGATTATATAGCTCTAATGATGATATCAGTGAAGATGAGGAGAGAATGTTGTCCAAAAAACTACCATTACTTGGTGAATTATGGACAGTAGAAGAATTTGAAGAGGGCAGTGAAAAACTAAATAACTTGCAAAGTGCTACATTAATAGAAAAACCAATACTTAGATTAACTATTTCTGAAAAAGATAGACTTAATGGAATAAAAAATCAAGGAACTAATATTCTTAATTACCTTATAAATCTAGATTCTGTTTACCGGATTATTATCTCTAAGGTTTATAATGACAAAATATCCCTTGATTTTTGGAAAGAGATAATAGAAGAATTTGATAGTTTCAATAAAGACTATCAAGAGTGTAGAAGGATTTTATTTAACGACAGTTATGAGTATTCTAAAGGGATTGTAAACAATGATACGATACGATTATTAAACGAAATCATCTCGACTGGAAAAGAAAAACCCATCACTAAGATGTCAGGGTTAACAAAACCAAGATGGAAGAAGTTAAGAGATTCTATAACAATTAACGACAAGAATATTGAGTTCAGAAATGAATTTGTGAACTTAAAGACTCTTATAGAATATGAGATTAAAAAATCAAAAGTAATCGATAAAATCTATAAGCTGTTAGATGGAGTGATAGCTAGGGATGATTTGTCTGCAACATTTGAAAATAAGATAATTCATAATCGAGAATCTATTACTTATGCCTTGAACTTCATTAATGATATATGGCTAAAATATCTTGACGATTTAAGTAGCTTTAGCGAAAATCAATATGAGCTCAATACTTTATTAAGTTTGGATGGTTTGAATCCAGTCGATTCAATAGAAATATTGATGAATGAAAAGATTTTGCCTAGCCTCTCCTATTATACTTTGAAATTAGAATTACAAGAAGTTTCAGATAGATGGGATAAATATCTTTTAGATCTTGAAAGTTATGATTTATGTGATGTTCCAGTAGCAAATTTGATAAAGACAATAAAAGAAAAAAACAGTGTGAATTACCCAGATGCAGTTGCTGAGTTTGAAAAAGTGATCACGAAAAGAGATATCTTCGAGGAGCGAAATAAGTTTTTATCAAAACTTGGCACAATCGCACCATTTTGGTCGGCAGCTATTCAAACAAGGATTGGAATACATGGACAATCCAATGTACCAAAGCATGTCGAATTCGCATGGAAAAGGTTGCAATTAAGCAATCAAATAAGAATTTTGGATGAAATGAATCCTAATAGAATTCAAAACGAACTTAATGCAATCAATGATCTGCTTTTAGAAAATTCAAGAAAATTAGCTTATCGAAAAGCTTGGTATCACAATATAAAAAATAGAACTCAAGAGCAAACTTCTGCAATAGAAAGTTGGAGGACGACGATTAAGCAGATAGGTAAAGGTACTGGAAAAAGAGCTCCAATATTTAAGCAAAAAGCAAGAGAGATTATGCCAAAATGTCAGTCAGCCATTCCAGTGTGGATTATGTCTCTTAATCATGTAGTAGAGAATTTTGACCCTCAATCAAATAACTTTGATGTAGTTATTATTGATGAGGCAAGTCAATCCGATATATTATCATTGTCAGCTTTGTTTTTGGGGAAAAGAATTATTATTGTAGGTGATGATGAACAAGTAAGTCCTGAATCAGGGTTTGTAAAAACCGATGATATCCAGGCCTTAGTTTCACAACATTTACAAGGAATTCCACATGAGCATCTTTATAATAATCAAACATCCCTCTATGATATGGCCAAGATGAATGGATTTAAACCTCTTATGCTTTCAGAACATTTTCGGTGTCTCCCTGAAATAATAGAGTTTAGCAATCAACTTTCTTATAGGGGAATGATAGATCCATTAAGAGATAACTCAGCTGTAAGAACTGTACCTCCAGTTGTTGAATATCGAGTACCTTCAGGAATAAAGGAGCGTAATAAAGTTAACTTTGAAGAAGCAGAACAAATTGTATCACTTATCTGCGCTTGTATTGAAGAAGAAGAGTATCAAGATAAAACAATTGGTATAATCAGCATGCTTGGAACTGAGCAGGCATATGCAATAGACTCGTTACTGCAAACTCATATAGATCCAGTAGAATATGAGAATAGAAAAATACAATGTGGTACCCCACCTCAATTTCAAGGTGACGAGCGGGATATTATCTTCTTAAGTATTGTAGAAGGACCTACAGAAAAAGGTGGTCCAGTTCGTCTGCTAAGTGAAGATGGTAATAATGATAAAAATAGAAAGAGATATAACGTAGCTGCAAGTCGAGCGAAAGACCAGATGTGGGTTGTTCATTCGTTGAATCCAGAAATCGACCTAAAACCCGATGATATTCGATTACGACTCATTAAACATGCCATACATCCTGAATTTTCAAGGGAAAATGTGCAATTAGAAAAGACAGAATCCGATTTCGAGTATAAGGTGATGCTAGATTTAATCAACAAAGGATATCGTGTCATTTCACAATGGAAAGTAGGTTCATACAGAATTGATATGGTCATCGAGGACGGCGACAAACGAATTGCTCTAGAATGTGATGGTGGTAGATGGCACACTATTGACAATTTACCTGATGATATCAAACGTCAAAATATTCTTGAACGGTTGGGATGGACATTTATCAGGATTAGAGGTAGTGAATATTATAGATATCCTGAAGAAACTATGAAGAAAGTCGTGTCAGAGCTTACTAACTTTGCAATAAAACCAAATTATTCTATTAATGATGAAGCTATTGAAGTTAATCAAAGTAATGACAATGAATTACTAGAGAGAATAAAACGTAAGGCTAACAATATTCGTATGAGATGGAAACAGTCATCAAATCCAGATGGAGATACGAGTAAAGGTAAGGAGTATGTTGATTCCAATCAAGAAGAGAAGATTATTCATGAAGAAAAAGTTTATAATGTTATTGATTTTCAACAATCTAAAGTAGCAGAAGAAATAGCTCATGTAGATAATGCAGAAAACAGATATGATAACAGTGTAGAACAAATGAGTTTTACTAAAACTTTAAATCAAAAGCCACTGTTTGAAGATAAATGTGCAGAGGATACAAGCGAATACTCTATTAGTACCAATAACAATCAAAAAACAGATTATAAATTTGATTTCACTAATAAAAGAAAGGCTGAAGAAAAGAAAGGCAACGTAGGTTATACATTATACGCAGATTTAAGCGGTAAAATAATTGGTTCCTTTAGCCTATGTGGCAAAGAAATCGAAGTAGATAATTGGAAACAACTATATATTTTAACTTGTCGAGAACTTGTGAAAATAAATAAAGATACTTTTTACAAATGTATAGAAAGTAAATCCATGAAAGCATATTTTTCACATAATCAATTAAGTTTTAGAAGTAGTGAAATGGTTGAAAATACTAGAGTATACGCCTCTACAAGTATTTCTCAACAAAAAATAAAAGGTTTTTTAGAAGAAATGCTTCGAGAGTTTAATATATCTATACAAGAATTTAGAATTTATTTGAAATATAAACATCAGGATTATTAATGCAGGGATCACCAGAAAATCCTGTGTTTAAAGCGTTGAGGAGAAGTAAATATGGATGGGATTACAGGTGAAAATTTTGAAATACATGACAGTAATGACGACGTTGTTGAGCGATATCAAATAGGCGAGGAACGATTTTGAATTAAAATAAGTACATCTAATATTGATGTGTTAGATGAGAATTTGTATTCCTATAACAGCACAGTGTTTTCATTATCACCGGCAATACAAAATAGGACATCGGAAAGCTTGTTTAGTAAAGTCAAACAATTTGTCAATTCTGTTCCTGCAGTTCAAAAGTCCATAGATTATGTACAAAGCAAAACCGAGTATATCCCGCGGCTTGATCTAATTTCAGGGGAAAATAAGCAGGTATTGCAAAACGGAACAGCTGAATTAATTCCGTGTAAAGATTCTACTGATGCTTTCTATCTTCAAATTAAGGCAACAGTAAAAGGCTTAATTATAAACGGAAAAGAGTATGGTAAGAACAGAAAAATCAAGGATATCCCGTTAGGTACAAAAACTATCCCTGCCAATGTAGCTGGAGCGATGCAGTGTTTATGAATGCAAAATCAGTTAAATCAAATCTCCAACGGTCTTAAGGAAATCTCAGAAGCCTGTGAAATCAATTTCGGAAGAATCATTCAGAGTCAACGCGATGATCGTTTGGCTAAATTGTTAAGTAGTTGAAGTGCCTTTATACAGGCACTCGCCATGTCAGATGAAAATTTACAAAGGCAAATGCTCATACAATCTACTCGTGATACCAATTCTGCTCGAGCAGAACTTGCGTTTCTAATTAAATCTGACATTTCTTTACTCAGCGGTGACAAACCACCTAAAACCAAAGATATGGAAAAGATGGTCTGTGGCATTAATACCGCCATAGTTGCGATGAATAACGCCGTCCAAATCTCTTTGTATTCTTATCAGGTTCTTGGTGGACGCAATGCACAACTTGCAGTAGTTAAAGAACATGAGACTTTTATTAAACAGGTATCGTTTAAAGAAATAGAAGATAAGTGTAATAAACATCTTGCTTGGAGTTGATTTCCTCCTCTGGAAACAGTAGTTTAACCCCTCAGGATTTCGGGTTACTTCCCACAAAGCTACTTGTTAGCTGTGATGCCTTTATTGGAAACAAAAACGAAAAATCAACAAACTACTTGGAGGGTAATGACAATGACTAATGAAGCACTTAAACAATGCAAAAGAAAGGGGTGTTGCTATTTTGGGAGGCGGTGCCGCAATAAAAAAAGGGGTATTAAAACAAGCTCCTAAAATTGCAGCAAAAATGATAAAAGTGATTTCGCGAAAATAAAGGGAATGCCAATCCATGAAGAAAACAATGATCAGTATAATAGGAAGCAATACAAGTGTTTTGTGTCGAAGTATATAGGAGTACTGTAGCTTACTTAACATAATATCGATACAGAATGAACAACTCCCTGGCATCAAGAGATCTTTTAAAAGGTGAATAAAAAGTTTTAGTCGAGAAGTACAGCAGGAGGACACTAATGGAAAAGGATATTGTAAAAATTGATTTACAAGTGAGTAAATGCGATTTTGGTTTAAGCGATAATTTAGTTGGTGTAATAGAAAGTTCAAATAAACTAGTAGAACTTAATAACTCAGTCATGGATGAAAATAAACAGCTCAAAGCTAGATTAAAGATAGTTGAAGATGAGGTTCAAGATCTGAAAAACGTCAATAACATGCTGTATGATAAAATTAAACATTTGGAAGAGGAAAAACAAAAATTTATACAAGTAAACAATTTTAAAAATCTTCTATCATTGTCAGAAGATTTAGGTAAACGATTTCTTGAAAAAATAGAGTGGGATACTATTGATGACAATGAATTAGCTGAATTGCTTAGAAATTCATATAAATTTGAGAGTTATTCTAATGTAATACATATTTTAATGAATGTTTTAATAGGGAAGTCTAAAGAATTAAATCATAATGATTCTAAATCCTTAGACTTATTAAGAGAAATTTCTAAGTTGATAAATATGCAAATAGAGAAGGAAATTAGCTGTAAAGAAATGCTTTATTTACTAGATGTTCTATATCAAAAAATAGACGAGGACTTATTATTTGATTTTACGTATGAAAATGTAACGTATATCAATAATCTTATTTTTGACTGTGATATTAGTTTCCTAAGTTTAAATATAAAACTTGCTAGAATTCTATTTGCATTAGAAGATTATGATTCTGCTGATCAGATGTTAATGATACTGGATGAGACTCCTAGTAATATATTAATATTAGATTACGAAATGACAATAGATATTATTCTTATGCTCATCTGTTTGACACCATACACAGGTTTGGACGATTTTAAGGGGATCAATCTAGATGTACTTGATAGAAAATATATTGAGGGTAGGGTAATATTAGATTATTTTGAATCAATAAAGACAGGAAAAGCTACTAAAGATCAAATTGAAATATTAAAAAATAATCCAGAGATTGTAAACGCCGATCATTCTGAAGTTACTAGTAGTATTAGGGAATTTTCATACAACAATATTGCTACTAAATTGTTTGAGTTTAATGAAAGTGAGGTAACGAATCAACCACCAAGCGAAAAGAAATACTATGTATCTAACGCTGACGGTTCAATAAGCCGTGATAATATAATTTATCTTATAAATCTAAATAAAAACATTTGTCCTTATGATCATAATAAACTAGCTATAAAAAATATAGTCAGAAAGATTTTTAGGACCAAAGAGGATATAGAAAAGGGCATTAATTATCAATATAAGCTTATTGATATTTTATATTGTAATAAATGTAATCGTTATTTCATTAATAAGAGTTTATTAAATAAAATTGAAGGAAAAATATCAGTCGGTCGATTAGACCTAAATAAACAAAGTAACAAATTCAAGGATAAGTCATTTAGTAAAGTTGAAAATAAGTTGAGCAATAAAAGCAATTCAAATAATAAAAGTTGTTCCAATTGTTTATTAGAACGCGCACAAGAATGCTTCGGAAAAAGAGAAATATGTGAATTTTACAAACCTTGTCCTTCATATAAGATAGATTCAACTTGGCCTACAGAAATGTCATTTAATGAAAATAGATTTGATAAATAAAATGCCCAGGTGACATATTTCATAAATTTACCATATATGTACATAATTTTACTATTAACCCCATTATTAGAAAGGGTAGTTACTCTTGAAAGGGTCAAGCTTACAAGAACCACTATTTCTATGAGCTTTATAACCGCGGCGGTAATGAGTTCTTTATCCAACTTGCTTTTAATTCCGGACAATGTAATGGCTATGTGTAAGCGCATTAATGTGTATTATCCTTCCAGATAGCAAAAAGAAAACTGGCAGTGGCGTATACCGTTCATTACTAAAAAATCAAAGGTTGAGGATGAAATCTCAGAAGAGAAAATCTATGAGCAGCTCAATAAGAAACTTGATGAAATTAAAGAATTTGAACAGAAACTCGCAGGCCAATTAGAACAAGAGAAATAGTATGTATCGAATTCAGTATTGCATTGACTACGAGTGTTATACCTGCAATTATTACAGGAAGTATTGTAGCGGCTATTGGTGAAGGTTCAATATATGCTTTTGAAAAAATATATCTTGGCGAAAAGAGTGTGGATGATATTGATTGGGTAATTAAAATTGATAGCAATTAGATTTAACGAAATACATCTATCCAAAATGTGGGAAGAAAGACCTAGAAGAAGATTCAGTACTAATTTTATAGGATTAAATCAGTTGTTTCTAAATTCTATATAACACATTTTTTAGAAGAACAAGGAGGAAACATGAGCTCATTTCAATTTTTAGCAAGTGATAAACCTTTACAGGAGGTTAAGAATCCGTATATAGAGTTTATATCTATTAACGAGGCTGTAAAGCGCAATATTACTCTTGACGACTTTATATTAGAGGACGAAGAGATTGATAGAGATGATAAAATGATAATGATTTGTGATTCAGAAGAGCATTTAGATGAAATTGAAATTAGTACAGTAGATGAGGAAAAAATACAAGCTTTAGTGACAGCTAATGGAGTGTGTAAAAAGTTTTTTAAAAGAAGATTTAAGAAACTAAGCATATTTGCATAGGAAAACAACTTAAAGTCATCAAAGATGGTATGAAGAGCATCTGGGCGAAATAGAAATTAGCAATAATATATATTATTTTTTGGAAAATGGCAAGGAGGAAACAGTAATGTCGTTTGAAAATATCATTTTTTCTGTTGTGTGTTGGCTGTGTTCATTAATTTTTGGGGTAATCGCTCTTTGGGCGTTCAAACGTAAAGACCCCATGCACTTTTGGTCAGGAAGTACTGTAAGGCCCGAAGAGATAGCGGATATTCCCTCATACAACCGTGCGAACGGTTTGATGTGGGCTATTTACACCGTTTGTATGGTAGTGACAGGTATATTGTCACTTTTCAGCATTGAAGCAGGTGCTATTTTATTAGTAATTATATGCGTCCCCGGGATTGTTGTTTTAATCGTTGCATATAATCGGATTTATAACAAATATAGAAGCACATCGGTTACTTATAAAACGGATGATTCAACAACAAAGACGCCAAAATTGGTTATTATTGCTATAACTTCAATCTCTACAATAATTCTTATTGCAGTAGGTGCGCTGTTTTTTTATGGTGAAAAAGACCCTGACGCAATCATACTTGATAATCACATACAAATAAAAGCTATGTATGGATTAAACATTGACTTCTCTGAAATTGTTGATATATCTCTTATAGAGAAAAGCATGAGCGATATTGGTTTTGGCATAAGGACTAATGGTTATGGCGGTATCGGAGAAGCCCTAAAAGGAAATTTCAAATCAGATACCATCGGTGAAACTTTGCTCTTTGTTCAATCGAAGTCATCTCCTACAATAAAAATTGACAGAACTAACAAGAAAGATGTATATATAAGTTTGCGTAACAGCGAAAGTACAGAGCAACTATACCGCGAATTGATAGAGAATATACCGCTAAAATGAGTATTAGCCTATTGTTATTATTCGCTAATAAGTATAACGAGAAGCAGACTTCCTTCCCACATTAAAATAGAGTTAGATTGGAGGTTGATACATTATAATGTACAACATTAACTGTCAAGGTATTGAAAACAAAGGGTTTTATGTAAATTGAAGTAATACTTTAAAGTGGGATGACCGTTCCAATAAACCGTACTATCTTCCCAACCATTATTATCGCAAAGCAACGAGCCAAGCAAGTTCTATTATCATAAACCCTCATATATTTTAATCGTATCCTCTACATGCTTGTTGCATCGCTATTATGTAAAAATAATATATCAACTTTTTTAGCTATAATATTGATATAATAATTTATAAACTTAATTAATATTTAATAGGAGATTTCATTTGAGAAGAAAAGATAGAGAAATTACAGAAATTAAGGAATTATTACAGATTATTGATCAATGTAAAGTTATTAGAATTGCTATGGAAGATCATGCTGGTCTTTATATTGTGCCTATGAATTTTGGCTATACTTATGAGAACAATCAGTTGGTATTGTATTTTCATAGTGCAAAGGAAGGACGGAAAATTACTGCATTAAAAGAAAAAAGTGCAATTTGTTTTGAAATGGACTCTGAACATGGCCTTATTACAGCAGATGTAGCATGTGAGTATTCCTATTCTTTTAAAAGCATTATTGGAAATGGTAGGGCTATCTTTATTGATGACATCGAAGAAAAGAAAAGTGCCCTATCAGTATTAATGAAGCATCAAACTGGACGAGACTTTTTAATTGATGACAGCATGGTAGACGGCGTTTGTGTGTTTAAAGTTATTGTTGAAGAATTCACTGGAAAATACCATCCTTGATTCAAAAATATAAGATTTTTTTTAATACCTTAGACTAACTAAATTATATAGTAAAATTGTGTGTACTCTAATTTGTATGAGAGGGGTTTATCACATGAAAACTTTTGAAGATAAATCACGAGAAAGTTATAATGAAAAAGCAGATGACTATGATAAAACTTTTGATGGCAAATTTACAGTAAAATTCAAAGAACTTTTATTAGAAGAGATTACTGTGGAGACTAATAGTAACATCTTAGATGTTGCTTGTGGAAACGCTACATTCCTTAAAATGTTATCTAATAAGTATGACATTCAAGGATATGGTATTGATATTTCGGAAAAGATGATTGAAAATGCTAAAAAGAGATGTCCTGATATGACATTTGAAATAAGTAGTTGTGAGCATACCCCTTTTGATAATGAAATGTTTGATATGGTAACTGTTTGTGCGGCATATCATCATTTTCAAGATACAAAAGCATTTGCTAAAGAATTAAGCCGAATATTAAAACCGAAAGGGTTATTATATATAGCAGATATATATTATCCATTTATTATTCGTGCAATTTTAAATCCATTTGTTCCATTGTCAAAAGCAGGAGATGTTAAGTTTTATTCTCCAAAAGAAATCCAAAGTAATTTTGGGGAATATGGTTTTGAGAGTATGAAGTTCAAAAGGGAAGGTCATATTCAAATTATTGGATTTCGTAGGTTGTAAATTTGATTAGTGCATTTTAATTGCGTTAATATTAAAATGTGTTTTTATTTTACAATTTTGCAATACATATCTGGACGGTGATTTTTATCAACTAATATATGGAGCAAGAATGAGCCCCATCCCCGTAGCCATGGTTATCGCAAAGCAACGAGCCAAGCAAGTTCTATTATCATAAACCCTCATATATTTTAATGGTATCCTCTATATGCTTGTTGCTAGTATCATTAATATCTTCTAACTTAGCACCCATTACTATCGCTATATATTCTGTATCTCCCTTTATAGCTAAAGTAGCCCAGCATTGTCCTGCTTCATATGTGGTTCCAGATTTTCCTCCTATGATTTTAAAACCATTTTGAGGCATGTCATGAAGTTTTGAAAGCACGGTAGATTGCAAGACAATGCCATTTGGATGATCTAATGTAGAAGTCGTTTTAAAAGCTTCCTTAGTAAATATTGCTCGGAAATGTCCATTATCTAAAGTATAGTCTAAAAGTATTGCCATATCATAGGCAGTAGTGTATTGTTTTTTATTATGGAGACCTTCTGGATTAACAAAATGCGTATCTTCTAGTCCGAGTTCCTGGGCTTTATCATTCATAAGCTTTACAAAATCTTCTACGCTTCCAGCTATGTTTATGGCTAAAGAATTGGCAGCCTCGCCACCTGAGCTTAAAATAGTCCCATATAATAAATCCCTATAGGTAGTTTGTTCATTTCCATAAAATCCTGCCATTGATGAATTCTTATTTACCATCTCTCTGTAGGTATCGATATCCACTGGAGCAATAGCAGACAAATCGTTTATATGATCTAAGGCAACAAGAGTAGTCATAATTTTGGTCAAGGATGCTGGATAGGCTTTAGATTTATAGTTTTTCTTTATTATTTCGCTTTCAGATTGTCGATTCACCACGTAGATATAGTTACTGTTATATTTATTATTAAATATATTGTTAATATCTATTTTCTCCTTTACAACAAAGAGTCCGAATATAAATAGAATAACAAAAAATATCTTTACGATCTTACGCATGTTTATCCTCCATAATAGCTTTTTTTCTTTATAAGATAATAATTTTATTAAGCCATTTTAGAGTACTATAAAGTTATTACTGAATTCTAAAAATAATCTTACAATTCTCATACAATTTGACAAAAGAACGCATTGCGTTTGTCTTGATCCTTGATATTACAGATATCACAAACAATACTTTAGGTGGAATAATGGGAGTGATTTTTTAAATTATGTACTCAAACTTCGCACATCATAAATGGCATAAATCCATTGCAACATAATACTTTCACCTAAAAATAAAGTGTTATGCACAGCATTTTAGGTTGTTT